>CAYMBB010000249.1:0-3930 GCA_964388515.1 uncultured Anaerolineaceae bacterium | reverse complement strand
GGACGCCGAGCCGGACGGCGCGGCCGAGGCCGACGGCGCCGGGCTCGGCGAGGCCGGCGTCGCCTGGAGCGCCGTAGCCGACGTCCTGATCAGCAGGTAGCCGTCCTTCGTCTGGACCACGGTCGAGTCGGTCAGGCCCTCGGCGACGAGCGTGCCCCGAACCTGCTCGGGAGTGACGTTTGGATCCCGGAACTTCAGCTCCCAGACGGTGCCTCCGGTGTAGTCGATCGTGAACTGGAGCCCGAGCTTGCCCCCGCTCAGCGGGGTGAGGAGGATGAAGATGAAGCCCGGGACCGTCAGCAGGAGGCTGAACGCGAAGAACCACTTCCTCTTGCCGATGACGTCAAACACGGCCGCGCACCTCGCCCGCCCGGGCCCGGCCACCGACCGGTCGCGACAGGAACTCCTCCTCGGTCACCCCGAACAGCCACGCCCGGCGGACCGCGTCCTGCTTCACGACCAGGCGCAGGATCGTCCGGGTGACCGTGATCGCGGTGAACATCGACGTCAGCACGCCGATGATCAGGACGAGGGCGAAGCCCCGGATCGTCGACGACCCGAACCAGAACAGGATGCCGGCCGTGATCAGGCTCGACACGTTCGAGTCGAGGATCGAGTTCCAGGCCCGGCTGAAGCCGGCCTCGATCGCCGCCGCGAGGCTCTTGCCCAGCCGCAGCTCCTCCTTCGTCCGCTCGAAGATCAGGATGTTGGCGTCGACCGCCATCCCCACCGAGAGCACGAAGCCGGCGATCCCGGCCAGGGTGAGCGTGACCGGGATGAGCCGGAAGATGGCCAGGACGACGAACGCGTAGTAGATGAGCGCCGCGTCCGCGATCAGGCCCGGGAGGCGGTAGTAGATGAGCATGAACAGGAGGACGAGCCCGATCCCGATCGCGCCGGCCCGGAGCGTCTGCTGGAGGAACTGCTCGCCGAGCGTGGCGCTGATGTTCGTGACGCTCAGCTCCTGGATCGGGAAGGGCAGCGAGCCATAGCGCAGGACCGTGATCAGGTTGTTCATCTCGCTGACCGAAAAGCCCGCCGCCCCGCCGCCGGTGATGATCCCCGACCCGCCGGTGATCGCGCTCTGGATGACCGGCGCGGAGACGACCGTGCCGTCGAGGACGATCGCGAAGAACTCGCCGACGTGCTTCGAGGTGTAGTCGGCGAAGAGCTTGGCGCCCTGGTCCTTGAGCGAGAAGGCGACCGCCCGGCGGCCCTGCTGGTCCGTGCCCGGGTTGGCCGAGGCGATCTGGTCGCCGCTGAACAGCGGCGGCTCCTGGGTCGGCAGGGGCTGGCCCGCGCTTGCCTGCTGGGGGCCCGGGTTCGACTGGTTGCCGTACTTGTCGACCGGGAGCGGGACGAAGTCGAGCCGGCCGGTCGTCCCGACGAGCTTGCGGATCGCGTCCGTGTCGATCGCGCCCGGCAGCTCGATCACGACCCGGTCACTGCCCTGGGTCTGGACGATCGGCTCGGCGACACCGGTCGAGTTGACCCGCCGTTCGATGATGTCGCGGATCGTGGCCATGTCGCCCGGGCCGGGCGCCTTGCCCTCGACCGGCAGGGCCCGGTATTCGGCTCGCAGACCGCCCTGGAGGTCTAGGCCGAGCTTCGTCTCGACCTTGCGCGACCCGCCGGCAGGGTCGCCGAAGACGGGCAGGGTGAGGTTCGGCCAGAAGTTCAGGATGAGCGCGGCCAGGCCGATGACCACGATCAGGATCGGGGCGGTTCGTCGCATCGCCGGCGAATGGTACAGGAAAGCCGGGGTCGCCGCCGGCCGGCCGGAGCCCGGCGGCGTGGTCGACGCCGCGCTGACGGCGCTACTCCTCGAGGGCGACCTTGATCCGCGAGGCGAGCGCCGGCCCGATCCCCGGCACGGCCGCGATCTGCTCGACCGGCGCCTCGCGAATGCGGCGCAGCGAGCCGAACACCTTGAGCAGCTCGCGCTTGCGCTTCGGGCCGATCCCGGGCAGCTCGTCGAGCGCGGACCGGACGGCGCGCTTCGCCCGCAGGCTCCGGTGGTAGGTGATCGCGAACCGGTGCGCCTCGTCGCGCAGGCGCTGGACGAGGTAGAGCGCCGGCGAGGTGGGCGGGAGCACGATCGGCTCGGCGACCCCGGGCAGGAACAGCTCCTCGCGCTCCTTGGCCAGTCCGGCCAGGGGCAGGTCGTGCAGGCCGAGCTCCTCGAGAACCTCCCTGGCCGCGCTCACCTGGCCCTTCCCGCCATCGACGATCACGAGGTCCGGGAGGCGCCAGCGGAGGTCCTCGGCACTCCCCTCCTCGCCCTGGCGCGCGTTCCGGAAGCGCCGCCGGAGGACCTCCTGGTGGCTGGCGAAGTCGTTCGCCCCGACGACCGTGCGGATCCGGAAGCGGCGGTACTCGCCGGTCCGCGGCCGGCCCTCCTCGAAGACGACCATGCTCCCGACCGACTCGGCGCCCTGGAAGTTGCTGATGTCGTAGCACTCGATCCGAAGCGGCGGACCAGGCAGGCCGAGCGCATCGGCGAGCTCCTCGAGCGCGGTCAGCGTCCGGCCCTGGTCGGCCAGCCAGCGGGCCTGCTCGCGGGCGAGCGTCTCGGCCGCGTTGCGCGCCGCGAGCTCGAGCAGCTGACGCTTCTCGCCGCGCCGGGGGATGCGCAGGTGGACCGGGCCGCCCCGCCGCCCGGCCAGGAACGCCTCGAGGTCGGCCGCGTCGGGCATCCGGGCCCCCACGAGGACCTGGGGCGGGATCGTCGTCGCCCGGCTGTAGAACTGCTCGACGAAGCTCGACAGGACCTCGGCGTCGGACGCCTCGCGGGCCGCGTCGAGGAGGTAGACGTCGCGGCCCACGAGCTTGCCCGAGCGGACCGCGAACAGCTGGACGGCGGCTTGGCCGTCGGCCCGGGCGAGGCCGAGCAGATCGAGCTCGGTCCGGGCGAAGGCGGCCATCTTCTGGGATTCCATCGTCCGCTCGATCGCCCGGATCTTGTCGCGCAGGGCGGCCGCCCGCTCGTAGTCGGTCCGCTCGGAGGCCTCGTGCATCTCCCGCTCGAGGGCTGTCACGAGCGCCTCCTGGCGCCCCTCGAGAAACAGCTCGACCTGGGCGATGTCGGCCCGGTAGGCGTCCTTCGAGATCGCCCCGATGCACGGGCCCTGGCAGCGCTTGATGTGGTAGAGGAGGCAGGGCCGCTGGAGGGCCTGGCGCCCCTCGCGGATGTCGATCGTGCAGGTCCGGAACGGGAAGAGCCGCCGGATCAGGTTCATCGACTCGTCGACGCTCGAGGCGCTGGCGTACGGGCCGAAGTAGCGGCTGCCGTCGTTGGCCAGCTTCCGCGTTCGCTCGATCCGCGGAAAGTCGTCGGCCAGGGTGATCCGGATGTACGGGTAGCTCTTGTCGTCCTTGAGCCGGACGTTGAACCGCGGCCGGAAGCGCTTGATCAGGTTCGCCTCGAGCAGGAGCGCCTCGGAGACCGAGTCGGTGAGCGTGTAGTCGACATCGGCGACGCGGTCGATGACCGACCGGATCCGGTGCGGCTCGGTGCCTGGCGACTGGCGCTGCCAGTAGCTCCGGACGCGGTTGCGCAGGTTCTGCGCCTTGCCCACGTAGAGCACGTCGCCCCGGGCGTCCTTCATCAGGTAGACGCCGGGCCGGGTCGGCAGCTGGTCGAGGGTGGCCTGGAGCTCGGGGGTCACACCCGAGATTCTAGCCCGGGCAGTCGGCGCGCCCGGATCAGGGGGTGCCGAAGACCGCGTGACCCACGACGCGACGCCAGCGGATCCCGGGTTCGCCCTGCCACAGACCGGCGGTGGTCGAGGCCACAGGTTGCGCGGCGGCACAGCCCTGCGCGGCGCGGCGGAGGTGCGAGGCACCCGTGCCGAGCGCCCCGGCACGCGTCCCGGCGTCAGGCGGGGATGCGACGCACACCATCGACCCCGTCGAGGTCCCGGTCGAATG
>CAYMBB010000248.1:0-3938 GCA_964388515.1 uncultured Anaerolineaceae bacterium | reverse complement strand
ACCGACGAGCGAACCGAGACCCGCCACCGGCGCCGTGCGGCGCGGGCATCAGATATCGGCGGACTCCGTGCCGAGGCCCGCGACGCCGAGATCCGGGCGGTCGAGGCCCAACTTCACTGGCTCGAGTCTGTCCGCGAGCGTGCCGACGAACTCGTGGCACGACCCCGTGCGAGGCCAATCGATGACCAGGCCGCTGAGCTTGCCTGACCGACGTCCGGCGATCCAAGTGACCCGCGTTGCACGCCACTACAGGGCGGGGTCCTCGGTCATCCGCGCCCTCGATGGCGTCGATCTCTCGGTCGATCGTGCTGAGGCGGTCGCCGTGACCGGCCCGTCGGGCTCGGGCAAGACAACCCTCCTCAACCTCATCTCAGGGCTGGACCGCCCGACGTCCGGCACGATCAACGTCCTTGGGTTCAGCATTGACGCGGCGTCCGAGCGGGAGCTCAGCGAGTTCCGTGCGCGAAATGTCGGGCTCATGTTCCAGGATCCGCACTTGCTCGCTGGCCTGAGCGCCGTCGAGAATCTTGTGGCGGCTCGCCTGCCGTGGGCGCCCTGGCGGCAGTCCGAGGCTCAGGCCCGCAAGCTCCTCACCGAACTCGGGCTCGCCGACCGCCTCGACGCGCCGCCCTCGCGCCTGTCGGGCGGCGAGCGCCAGCGCGTCGGCCTCGCACGCGCCCTCATGGGCGAACCGCAGATCCTGCTCGCGGACGAGCCGACAGGGAACCTCGATGGCGCCGCGACCGAGGACCTGTTGCGTGTCCTCGAGGCCGTGCGCGAGCGACACGGGGTCACGATCATCCTCTGCACCCACGATCCCGCCGTCGCCGCGTTCGCCGATCGGGTCGTCCGTCTCGCCAACGGACGCGTCGACGGCGAGCGGCGCCTCGACCGTGGCGGTCCCCTCGAACCACGAGCCCTCGGCGACCCGTGACTCGTCTCGCCTGGCGCGGGCTCCTGGCGCGCCGGATCGCGACCGGGCTCGCGGCCGCCGGCCTCCTCACGGCGGTCTCGGGATTCTTAGTGCTGACCGGCGTCTCTCGAACGACCCAGGCCGTTCTGTCCGGCGATATCGCGCGAGCTTGG
Organism: uncultured Anaerolineaceae bacterium; assembly: GCA_964388515.1. GTDB lineage: Bacteria > Chloroflexota > Limnocylindria > Limnocylindrales > CSP1-4 > JAKAHU01. Next base: position 2,852 of record CAYMBB010000248.1, on the reverse strand, counting down.
GAGACGCCTTATGACCTGCTCGTTCGCCCCGCTGGGACACAAACCTCGCTCGAGACAACCGAGGGGCTGGTGCGGCCCAACTTCCTGGCGGGTATCGCGGGCGGGATCACGAGCGCCCAGCTCGACGCCACCCGAGCGGTCCCGGGGGTGACGGTCGCCGCGCCGATCGCGATCGTCGGCTTCGTTCAATGGCCAGCTGGCTTCCCGGTCGACCTTGGCGCCGCGACGGGTCCCGACGCCATCAGCGTCCTCCGCGTGACCGTCGTCGCGAACGGCGAGGCCGGGCTCTCGCGCTATCCGGCAGAGCCGCCCGCCTACCTCGTCGCAGCGCCCGCGGGACGCGTCGTTCGGGAAGGAACTGGACCCTCTGCGGCCACGTACCTTGAGATCGGCACGACGCGCATCGCGTGCACGCCGACGATCGCCTGCTACGGCGGACGGACCGCCGATGGAGGCCCGCCGGCCGTGACGGTCAACTGGCCCGTTCCGATCGTCGTCGCCGGCATCGACCCGGATGCCGAGGCGCGCCTCGCCGGTCTCGACCGCTGCGTCACGACCGGTCGGTACCTCGATCCATCCGATGCCCCGGCGGTTGTCACGACTCCGACCGGCGGCCAGCCGACCATCCCGGTCCTCGTGAGTACGACGAGCTTTCTCGATGAGACCGTCCGGATCTCGATCGCACGTGCGCTTGATCCCTCGGCCGTGCTGGATGGGAGGGCCCCTGACGCGTTGACGGGGTGGACGCCGGCCGGCGAACAGACCGCGAGCGCCGACGACGCGTATCGGGCCTACCTGGCGACACTCATCGCATCCGAGTACTACGACGCCTCGCCGCACTGGACCGCCGGCCCGGTGACGTACCGCGACGTCGGGCCTGACCGCCTCCAGGCGCTCACGGTGCCGCCGGATCCGGCGATCTACGAGACCCAAGTGACGGTGCGCGGAAGCGGCCGACCGATCAGCCTCGCGCCACCGGAGGCCGACGACGTCTGGTTCCGGCCGGTGGAGCGCCACGACCAAGCGCGGCGGGACGAGCTCTTCTCGCGCTGGACGCCGATCGGGCAGTACGACCCCACCTGCGTCGCCGGCTTCGACCCGCTCGCGGGCGGCCGTCTCGAGGCGTACGGCCCGCCAACCGTCGCGCTGCCAGATGGCCGAACGCTCGGCCCGACCCGCTCGCTCGCGTCGTACGTGAACAGCCCGCCGCTCGTGCTCACAACGCTCGCCGGAGCCGCGTGGTTGGCAGACGCGACGCGGTTCGAGGGTGCCGCGGGTCCCGCCTTCATCAGCGCCATCCGGGTAAGGGTCTCGGGAGTCGATGAGCCCGGACCCGCCGCCGAGGCTCGGCTCGCCGCGGCCGCGGCCGCGATCCGCGATATGACCGGCCTCCAGGTCGACATCGTCAAAGGTTCGTCGCCCCGCCAGGTGCTCGTCGATCTACCGGCAGGGCGGTTCGGCCGGCCGGCCGTGTCAGTCGGCGAGGGCTGGTCGAAGAAAGGGGTAGCCGTCGCGTTCGTCGAGGCGGTCGCCGCCCAGGACCTCGCGATCTTCCTGCTCGTTCTCGTCGGCGCCGTGCTCCTCGTCGCCGCCACCGCCTATGTTGCCGTGCGACAGCGAGGGCCGGAACTCGCGACGCTGCGCGCGATCGGTTGGTCGCGGCGGCGCATCGCCTCACTTGTCGAGGCCGAGATGCTCATGCTGGGTCTCGCCGTCGGCGTGGCGGCGGTGCTAGCGGTCACCGCGTTGCTCCCGTTCGGGCTCGTCCTGGCACCGTGGCAACTGGTCGGCGCCGTCCCGCTCTCGCTCGTGGTCGCAGGCGCCGCCGGGCTGGTGCCGGCACTCCTCGTCTTCCGTGGAGCGCCGATCGGCCAACTGCTCGAGATGGAGCGTCCGCGTCCGAGTCGTCCGATCCGTTCCACGGCTTGGCTCGCGATCCGGGACCTGATGGGCCCTCGACGCATCGAATCGTTCCTCGGCGCGGTGGCGGTCGCGCTCGGCGGAGTGTTGGTCGGTATCGTCGCGCTCGTCGCGATCGCGTTCAACGGCCGGCTGGATGCGACGGTCCTCGGCGTCTACCTCGCGGCGCAGGTTCGGCCATTCCACGTCGCGGTGGCGGCGCTCACGCTGCTCGTTGGCGCGCTGACCGCCGGCGAGATCGTGGCGCTCGGCTACCTGCGCCGCGAGGATGCTTTCGCAACCCTCCGGGCGATCGGCTGGTCCCCGCGACGCATCGTTGGCTTTCTCCTCCTCCAGGCCGGCACGATCGGCATTTCGGGCGGCGTGATCTCAGCCGTCGCGATCGGTGCCGCGGCCCGGATCCTCGACGCTTCTCCAGCGGCAACCGCGCTGGCGGTTGGAACGGCGTTTGTAGCCGCCGGTGTCGCGGCACTCGCCGCCGGGCTTGGGCCCGCGCTCCTCGCGATGCGCTCTGTGCCGGCCTCGATCCTGCGGGGCGAGTAGTCGCCGGGCTTGGCGGTGGCTCGGGGGACGGATCGGCCGCCGCGTTTGCCAAGGTCGGGACGAACCAGACGGCGACAGCACGAGCGACATCTACGGCAGGGTCTGGCGATGGCCGAGTTGACCAAGGCGTGCGTCGGCGTGGTGCGACACGCCGGCCGGATCGCCGGCGACGCTCGGCGAAGATGATCTGGGTCGTCTTGAGCGGAATCGACGCCCAGTGTCAATCTGTGACGGTCGACGCCTCGAATCGAATAGCTGATACGTGTGGCGGTTTGGCTCGACTCGCCCAGCCCGTGGCCACAACGCTTGGCCGGGGAGACTTACGGAACCGCTGCTCTGCCGCCGAGCCACGTCGGCGCGGCCGATCCCTTTCCAGCCCTCCCTGGCAA
>CAYMBB010000247.1:0-3951 GCA_964388515.1 uncultured Anaerolineaceae bacterium | reverse complement strand
GACCGGCCTGATCGCTACACTACCGTAGTATGCCGTTGACTGGTTCAGCGGTGCCAAGGAGTTCAACAGGTGGCACGACGACGGTCAGGTGCTCCGTCGAGGGGCCCGAAGGCCCGATCGAGAGTCAGCCCGGGCGCGATGCCCGGGTCCAATACCGGGCGGATCAGCGCGAACGGGCAGCCCGCGAGCGGACAGGCGGTCGTGTCCGGTGCCGTCGAACCGGAGGCGCTGGTCGTCACCCACTGGTTCGACTCCGGCGAGGAGGGTGACCCGTACTCGGCGACCCTCCGGCTGACCGGACGGCGGGTCGGGATCCACGGCCTGCCCAGGCCCGAGGACACGTTCGTCCGGGAGGAGAGGATCGAGGGAATCGTGCCCGGCAGCGGCCCGGTGTCGATCACCACCTGGGTGTACGGACTTCAGCCTGGCGAGTGGAACGTCACCGCGGAGCTGATCGGACGCCCGGATCACGTCCGCGGCGACCGGCCGGCCGAGCACTGGAAACGGAGCCGCCCGGAGCCGATCCAGCCGGCCGCCTGGTCCTGGCGCCGCTGGGGCCTCTCCGCCGGCTCGGCCACCCGGGCCAGGACCCGCTGGGCACCCCTGGCACCGCTGGCACGGATGCCGGCCGTGCTCCCCGGCAGCTTCACGATCCTGGCCGTCCTCGGCATCCTGGTCGGCCTCATCGTGCAGGCCGTGCTCGCCGGCCGCGCGAACATCCCGGTCAGTGGGTCGCTGGCCGCGTCCCTGCTCGCCCTCGGCTTCGGCCTGGTCGGGGCGAAGCTGTGGCATGCGTACCTGCACCCGGGTCCGTGGCGACAGGCGCTCCTGAGCGGCTGGTCCGTCGACGGGTTCCTCGTCGTCGCCCCGCTCGTTGCCGTCGGCGCGCTCGTCGCCTTCGGTGTGCCGATCGCACCGTACCTCGATGCGGTCACCCCGGGCGTCTTCTTCGCGGTGGCGATCGGGCGGGTCGGTTGCTTCTTCACGGGTTGCTGTGCTGGTCGCTGCACCCGCTCTCGCTGGGGCGTGTGGTCCTCGGATCGTCGGGTGGGCGCTCGTCGCATCCCCACCCAGCTCCTCGAGTCCGCGACGGGTCTCGTCCTCGGCGTCGGGACCACGCTGCTCGTGCTCGCCGACGTGCCGCCCGTCGATGGCCTCGTCTTCGTGGTGGCGTTCGGCGTGTACGTCGTCGTCCGGCAACTCCTCCTGCGGCTGCGCGCGGAACGACGCGAGTTCTCCTGGCGGCGCAGCGCCTCGATCAGCGCCGAGCGAACGTAGTTTCGGCCGGTTTCAACGGTCAGCCGGTCCGCCGCGGAGTCGTCAGTCGGCCGCCCGCGCGGCCCGCCGTCGCGCGAGCAGGGTGACCGCGACCGCGACCACCAGGCCGACGATCGCGACCCCGATCGACGTCTCGGTCCAGAACTGATCGGGAAAGAGCTGCGTGAGCCGCTGCGTTCGCGGGTCGAACGAGAAGTTGCCCTGCGGGAAGAAGACAAGGTGGAAGAGGAGGAAGGCGGCGTCGAAGAAGAAGAGGACCGCCACGCCGACCGCGACCCCCACGATCGCCAGGGCGCTGGACCCGCGCCCGATCGCCCGCCACATCCAGCCCCTCCGCCGGTTGGTCCAGCCGATCACGACCAGCGCCAGGGCGGCCAGCCCGACGACGCCGCCGAAGAGTCCCAGAACGTTGTGCACGTCGACCATGTGCGACCGTTCCGCCGCGTCGAGGACCGGCTGTCCGTTCACGGTCGCCGCGAACGCCGGCGGGCCGAACACGACGTCGGAGAGGATCGAGCCGGTCACGCTCCGGACCTGATCCGGCGTGTAGCCGGTGATTGCCGGGACGCCGGCCCGCTCCTGCTCGAATCCGATCCACAGCGGGTTGATGAAGAGTGCGATCGTGAAGCCGACGATGACGATCGCCGTGGCCACGCTCGTGATCCCGCCAAGGAACGCCCTCAGCCCTGGCTGCCCGGCAAGCCCGGTTGCGCTTCGAGTCACCTGTCTTCGACCTCCTGGGTAGCGTGTGACGCCGCCGGACCCGACCGGCGGCGTCAACCGTTCAACCGTGACGACCTGGGCGGCGCCGGACGCGCGCGGGCGGGCGCAGACAAGCGCCCGCCCGCGCGCTCGCGGTGGGTCAGTGGTGGCCGTGTCCCTGGTGGCCGTGCTCCTGGTGGCTGTCGGCCGGATGGCCGTAGCGGTGGGGGTCCTTGACGAACGCCTCATGGCAGCCGTGGCTGCAGAAGTAGAACGTCCGACCCTCGTGCTGTTCCGTGGCCGCGGCGTCACCGGGACGGATGTCCATGCCGCAGACGGGGTCCTTCACCTTGTCGGCCATGTTGGCGCGCCTCCTTGTGGGGATGGATTGGTCACTCCGGTGAGCCGACCGGCGGCCGGCCTCCGGGTCCTTCTTCGGGGGGTCATCCGCGCCCACCGTGCCACCACGGCCGGAGCGGAAACGCCGCGGGACCGTCCGCGCCCGGCCGGGCCAGGAGCAGCTGGGCGACGTCGAGCGAGCCGTCCTCGAACCCGCGCCGGGCGGCGGCCATGTAGATCCGCCAGGTCCGGAAGACCTCCTCACCGACGAGCTCGAGCGCCCGGCTGGCCGAAGCCTCGAGGCGCTCGACCCAGGCCCGCAGCGTGAGCGCGTAGTGGGGTCGAAGCGACTGGACGTCGAGCAGCTCGAAACCGGCCCCGCGGGCGAAGCCGATCGCGTCCTCGACGGTCACCAGCTCGCCGTCGGGGAAGACGTACCGGCCGACGAAGCCGCCGTCGCCGAAGCGCAGCCAGCGCGGCCGCAACCCACCCCCGGTCGCGCTCGTCGCGATCCCGTGGTTGAGGAACAGTCCGCCCGGCCGGAGCGCTCCGAGGGCCGCCCGGAAGTACCCGGGCAGCCGGTCGCGCCCGACGTGCTCGAACATCCCGATCGAAGCGACCGCATCGAACGTTCCGAACCCGGCCAGGTCGCGGTAGTCGCGGATCGCCACGAGCGCGCGGCCCTCCAGACCGCGGCGCTGGATCTCGGCCGTGGCCCACTCGGCCTGAGCAGCGCTCAGGGTGATCCCTGTGGCCTCGACCCCGTAGCGCTCGGCGGCGTAGATGACGAGCGAGCCCCAGCCGCAGCCGATGTCCAGAAGGCGCATGCCGGGCCCCAGCCGGAGCTTGCGGCAGACCAGGTCGAGCTTCGCCTCCTGGGCGTCGTCGAGGCTCGTCTCGGGTGTCTCGAAGTAGGCGCACGAGTAGACGAGCCGTCGGTCCAGCCAGAGCGCGTAGAACTCGTTGCCGACGTCGTAGTGGAACCGAACGGCGGCCAGGTCGCGGGCGCGCGAATGGCGCGGTCCGGAGAGGTGCGCGATGCGCCGGAGTCTGGGCGCCGGGGCCGACCCGCTGCGCAGCCGAAGGCCGAGACGGGCGAGGCGAGGCAGGTCCGCCCCGAGCCGACGAAGGTCGAACGAGCGGCCGGCATCGACCGCCGCCCAGATATCGCCCTCGATCTCGATGTCGCCCCGCAGGTACGCTTCGCCGAAGGCGTCAGCGGATGGCGGCCAGAGCAGGCGGGCGAGGGCGTCGGGCCCGGCGATGACGACCCGGACAGGCGCCGAGCGCTCCGCCGTGGCGTCCGATTCGAGCATCAGCTCGAGCGGGGCCTCGTCCGGCAGGGCCCGGCGCAGGAGCGCGAGGATGCGCTGGGCGAGCGCCTCCCGGCGATCGGGACTCGCGGGCCCGGCGACCACCGCGGCCGGCTCGCTCCGGCGCTCGATCGTCTCAGTCAGCGCCATACCGGCGGATCCCTTCGAGCTTCGTCCGCTTCAGGAGCAGGGCGTTGACCGCGACGAGGAACGAGCTGCCGGCCATGCTGAGGGCCTCGATCTCGGGCCGGAGGAGCAGCCCCAGCGACGGGTAGAACACCCCCGCGGCGATCGGGAACGCGATCGTGTTGTAGCCGAC
>CAYMBB010000246.1:2253-3993 GCA_964388515.1 uncultured Anaerolineaceae bacterium | reverse complement strand
CACGACCCCGGGATCGGGCCGGTGACCCGCCTCCTGGTCGTCCACCTCCGACCGTACTGGCGCGAGGTCCTCCTCGTCGTCGGGCTGCTGTTCGTCCAGGCGCTCACGAACCTCTACCTGCCCGAGCTGAACGCCGACATCATCAACAACGGCGTCGTGAAAGGCGACACGGACTACATCCTGCGGACCGGTGGGACGATGCTGGCGGTAACCGTCCTGCTCGGCATCGCCTCGATCGTGGCGGTCTGCTGGGCGGCCAAGGTCGCGATGTCGTTTGGGCGCGACCTGCGCAGCGCGATCTTTCGCAAGGTCGTGGCCTTTTCCCAGCGCGAGGTCAACCACTTCGGGACGGCGTCGCTGATCACCCGGAACACGAACGACGTCCAGCAGGTCCAGACGGTCGTCCTGATGGCCATGACGGTCATGGTCTCGGCCCCGATCATGATCGTCGGCGGCCTGATCATGGCCCTCCGCCAGGACGTCCCCCTGTCCGGCATCCTGCTCGTGATCGTGCCCCTGATGGCCGTCATCATCGGGACCCTGGTCCGGCGGGCGATGCCCCTCTTCCGGGCGATGCAGCTCCGGATCGACCGGATCAACCAGGTGACGCGTGACACGCTGGCCGGGATCCGGGTGATCCGGGCCTTCGTGCGGACCGATCATGAAGCACGACGCTTCGACGAGGCGAACCGCGATCTGTTCGCCACCTCGCTCTCGGTGAACCGGCTGTTCGCGCTCATGATCCCGACCCTGATGGGGATCATGAACCTCTCGATGGTCGCCGTCCTGTGGTTCGGCGGCATCCGGGTCGACAGCGGCGAGATGCCGATCGGGAACCTGACCGCGTTCCTTCAGTACATCATCCAGATCCTGTTCGCGGTACTGATGGCCACGATGATGTTCGTGATCGTCCCGCGCGCCGCCGTCTCGAGCGGCCGGATCGCCGAGGTTCTCGACACCGAGCCCTCGATCCACGACCCGCTCGAGCCGGTTCGCCCGCCGCGCACGGGCCGGGTCGAGTTCCGGGACGTCGAGTTCCGCTACCCGGGTGCAGAGGCCCCGGTACTGCGGGGCATCTCGTTCACCGCCGGGCCGGGCGAGACGACGGCGATCGTGGGCAGCACCGGCAGCGGCAAGTCGACCCTGGTCAACCTGATCCCGCGCTTCTACGACGTGACCGGCGGGACTGTCCTCGTCGACGGGGTCGACGTGCGCCAGCTCGATCGGGCCGACCTCTGGTCGCGGATCGGACTCGTCCCCCAGCGTGCCTTCCTGTTCGCCGGAACGGTCGCGAGCAACCTGCGCTACGGCAACGAGGAGGCGACCGACCAGGACCTCTGGCAGGCGCTCGAGACGGCCCAGGCGCGCGACTTCGTGGAGGCCATGGAGGGAGGCCTCGAGGCCCCGATCGCCCAGGGCGGGGCGAACGTGTCGGGCGGCCAGCGCCAGCGCCTCGCGATCGCCCGGGCGCTCGTCAAGCGGGCCCCGATCTGCATCTTCGACGACACCTTCTCGGCGCTCGACTTCGGGACGGACGCGCGGCTGCGGGCCGCCCTGCGCCGGGACCTGGCGGACGCCACGGTGATCATCGTCGCCCAGCGCGTGGGGACGATCCTCCACGCCGACCGGATCGTCGTGCTCGAGGACGGCGGGGTGGCCGGGATCGGCACCCACGAGGAGCTGATGCGGACCTGTCCCACCTACCGCGAGATCGTCCTCTCGCAGGTCAGCGAGGAGGAG
>CAYMBB010000246.1:0-2153 GCA_964388515.1 uncultured Anaerolineaceae bacterium | reverse complement strand
CGCGGCCCGATGGGTGGCCACGGCGGACCGATGGGCTTCGCCTCGATGCCGGTCGCCAGGCCGCGCAGCTTCCGGGCCTCGGCCCGGCGCCTCGTCGGCGAGCTCCGGCCTGAGCTGCGCCTGATCGTCGTGGTCATGGTCTTCGCCATCGTCAGCGTCCTGTTCGCGATCGTCGGTCCGAAGATCCTGGGCAACGCGACGAACATCCTGTTCGAGGGGGTCGTCGGCAAGCAGCTGCCGCCGGGCGTGACCAAGGACCAGGCGGTGGCCGCCCTCCGCGCGGCCGGCAAGGACAACCTCGCCGACATGCTCGCGAGCATGAACATCATGCCCGGCCAGGGTGTCGACTTCGGGGCCCTCGGCCTGATCCTCGGCCTCGTCGCCGGCATCTACCTCGCCAGCGCGCTGTTCAGCTGGGCGCAGTCGTACATCATGGCCGGCGTCACCCAGCGGACCGTCTACCGGCTCCGCCGTCGGGTCGACCAGAAGCTGGGCCGGCTGCCGCTCGCCTACTTCGACCGCCAGTCCCGGGGCGACATCCTGAGCCGGATCACCAACGACATCGACAACATCGGCCAGACCCTCCAGCAGACGCTCACCCAGCTGATCAGCTCGGTCTTCACGGTGATCGGCGTGCTGGCGATGATGTTCTGGATCAGCCCGCTCCTGGCGGTCATCTCGCTCCTCGTCGTGCCGCTCTCGCTCGTGGTCACGGTCCTGATCGCGAGCCGCTCGCAGCGTCAGTTCGCGGCCCAGTGGCTGCGCACGGGCACCCTGAACGGGCACGTCGAGGAGATGCACAGTGGGCACGTCGTCGTCACCGCCTTCGGTCGCCAGCGCGAGGCGCTCGAGACCTTCGAGCGCGAGAACGAGGCGCTCTACCAGGCCTCGTACAGGGCCCAGTTCATCTCGGGCACGATCCAGCCGGCGCTGACGATCCTGTCGAACCTCAACTACGTCGCGATCGCGGTCATCGGCGGCGTGCGCGTGGCGTCGGGCACGATGTCCCTGGGCGACGTCCAGGCGTTCATCCAGTACTCGCGCCAGTTCACGATGCCGATCGTCCAGACGGCGAGCATCATGAACGTCCTCCAGTCGGCGGTCGCCTCGGCCGAGCGGGTCTTCGAGCTGCTCGACGAGCCGGAAGAGGTGCCGGACACGACCTCGCCGCGCCAGCTCGACCACGTCGTCGGCCGGGTGGCGTTCGAGAAGGTCAGCTTCCGCTACCTGCCCGACGTTCCGCTCATCGAGAACCTCGACCTCGTCGCCGAGCCCGGCCACCGAATCGCGATCGTCGGCCCCACGGGCGCGGGCAAGACGACCCTGGTCAACCTGCTGATGCGCTTCTACGAGGTCGACCGCGGCCGGATCACGATCGACGGGATCGACACCCGCGAGCTGACCCGCGAGCGCCTGCGGCGCACGTTCGGGATGGTCCTGCAGGACACCTGGCTGTTCCAGGGCACGATCCGCGAGAACATTGCCTACGGCCGCGAGGATGCGACCGAGGAGGAGATCGAGGAGGCGGCCCGGGCGGCTCATGTCGACCACTTCGTGCGTACCCTGCCCGACGGCTACGACACGGTCGTCGACGACGAGGCGACCAACGTCAGCCAGGGCGAGAAGCAGCTCCTGACGATCGCCCGGGCCTTCCTGGCGAACCCCGACATCCTGATCCTCGACGAGGCCACGAGCTCGGTCGACACGCGCACCGAGGTCCTCATCCAGCGGGCGATGCGCCGCCTGATGGAGGGCCGGACGAGCTTCGTGATCGCCCACCGCCTGTCCACCATCCGCGACGCCGACCTGATCCTGGTCATGGACCACGGCCGGATCGTCGAGCAGGGGACGCACGCCGAGCTGCTCGCCCGGCGCGGCTTCTACCACGAGCTGTACACGAGCCAGTTCGAGGAGGCGCTCGTCCCGGCGGTCTGAGCGGGGGCGGATGCGGATGGCCGACCTCAGGCGGGCCGTGCCACGGCGGTGGAGCCGGGGACGGGCGTGACCCAGCGGCCCGGCCGCGGGGCACGGCGCGGTGGCCGCGGCGTCGCCCGGCCGCACAGGCCCCAACCCCGCCTGCCGTCGCCCGCAGTCACAGAAGGATTACCAGGCGGCCTTGGCCCGCCGGCGGTGCGGCCCGGCGACCCCCGCGC
>CAYMBB010000245.1:0-4008 GCA_964388515.1 uncultured Anaerolineaceae bacterium | reverse complement strand
GCGGTGGGTGTCGGTGTGGGAGGTGGTGAGGCGGTGCTCGGTCACGCGCCGGTAGCCGGCGCCCTGGGGGTGCTGGGGCTTGAGGGGCCGGGGCGTCGTCCCGTATGCGGCCCCGAGGGGGCGCAGGTCGCAGAAGCCGATCGCCTCGCAGGTGCACTGCAGGCAGCGCGTCGACTCGGCGATCGCCTCGGCCCGCGTGTAGGGGATCTCGTACTCGACGTAGCTCGTGTTCCGGGCCGCCGCCTCCATCGCCTTCATCCGGTAGCGCGGCTCCTTCGCCTCGCTCGTGAAGGGCACGATCGAGAGGAACTCGGGCTGCGGCTCGGCGAGCGTCTGGCGGGTCCGGATCGAGGACAGATCGGCCCCCTTGAGGTACGCATCGACGGCGTACGCCGCCCGCCGGCCCTCGGCGATCGCCTGGACGACGGTGGCCGCCCCGATCCGGACGTCGCCCGTGGCGAAGACGCCGGGGCGGTCGGTGGCGAACGTCACCGCGTCGGCCTTCAGGCGGCGCTGCTTCGTCGCCTGCGGCCCCTCCGATCCGGGCCCGATCCAGGACAGGTCGGGGCCCTGGCCGATCGCCAGCAGGACCCGGTCGCAGGGGATGACGAACTCGGTCCCGGGGGCAGGCTCCGGCCGCCGGCGACCGGACGCGTCCGGTTCGCCGAGCTTCATCCGGATGAACTCGACGCCGGTCACGCGGCCGGTCGTCTCGTCGGTCAGGACGCGCGTCGGGCCGGCCTGGAAGATCGCGGTCACGCCTTCCTCGATCGCCTCGTGGACCTCGCCGGCCGCGGGCATGTCCTTCATGTCGCGCCGGTAGACGAGGGTGACCTCCTTCGCCCCCTGGCGGACCGAGGTGCGGACGCAGTCCATCGAGGTGAAGCCGCCGCCGATGACCACGACCCGGGTCCCGGCGTGGCCCGGGTAGGGCAGCCCGAGGGTCGCGGTGCGCAGGTACTCGAGGCCGTCGAGAACCCCCTCCGCGTCCTCGCCCGGCACGCCGAGCCGGTTCGTGGCGTAGCAGCCGATCGCGACCAGGACGGCGTCGAAGCCCTGGCCCTGGAGGTCGTCGAGGGTGAAGTCGCGCCCGAGCGCCTGGTTGCACACGATCCGGCCGCCGAGGCGGACGACGCTCTCGTACTCGGCCTCGAGGACCTCGACCTTCGGCAGGCGGTACTGGGGGATCCCGTAGCGGAGCATCCCGCCCGGTGCCGGATCGCGCTCGAGGACGGTGACCTCGTGGCCGTTCAGGAGGAGGTAGTAGGCGGCCGACATTCCGGCCGGCCCGGAGCCGATGATCGCGACTCGCCGCCCGCTCGCGGCCTGGGGCTCGAAGGGCAGGGGCGGGTCGATCCCTTCGTTCAGCATCGCCCGGAGGACCTGGTCGCCGGCGTAGCGGTGGCTGTCGCGGATCGCGATCGCCTCGTCCACCTCGTCGCGCCGGCAGTGCTCCTCGCACGGTGCGGGGCAGACCCGGCCGAGGATCGAGGGGAACGGGATCGTGCGCTTGAAGATCCGGGCCGACTCGCGCCAGTTCCCCTCCGCGTTCTGCTTCAGGAAGCCCGGGATGTCGATGTGGCTCGGGCACTTGTTCTGGCAGGGCGGCAGGCAGTACGCGTTATGATCGCTGAAGATCAGCTCGAGGTTCGTCCGGCGCAGCCGCCGGACCTCGTCGGTCTGGGTTCGGACGACCATCCCCGCTTCGGCGACGCGGGAGCAGCTGATCGGCGGGTGCTCCTCGCCCTCGACCTCGACCACGCACATCCGGCACGCCCCGAAGCCGGGCAGCTTCGGCTCGTAGCACAGGGTCGGGATCTCGATCCCGTTGTCGCGGCAGACCTCGAGGATCGTCTGGCCTTCGCGCCCCTCGACGATCCGACCGTCGACCTCGAGCCGGATGACCGGCGTGGCCAGCGGTCGCTGCGGCGCCTGGGTCGTCAGCAGGCGCTCGGCGATCGTGTCGGCTCCCGGGGCGGGTTCGACGGCGGAGGCGGCGTCGGGTCGGGTCAGCAGGTCGGCCATGGCGGTGGAAGCCCCTCAGTCGCGGCCCGCCGTTCCGGCCGCCACCGCGATCGGGTGGCAGACGCCGGCCGGACAGGAGCCGTGGAGGACGTGGTCGTCGATCTCGGAACGGAAGTATCGCATCCCGCTGGCGAGCGGAAGGGTCGCCAGCCGCTCGTGGTCACAGAGGGCGCTGGCCACGATGTCGTGGCTGAGGTCGTCCAGGAGCTGGGGGTCGGTCGGGCGAGGATGCCCGGTCACGATCCGATCGCCGATCTCGAACAGGCGGCGCGTCCCGATCCGGCACGGGATCGTCTTGCCGCAGGCCTCGTCGGCGCAGAAGCGGGTGAGCAGGCGGGCGAGGTCGACCACGCAGGCGCGCTCGTCGACCGCGACGATCGAGCCCGAGCCGATGTGGGCACCCGCCGCGCGGAGCGTCTCGAAGTCATACGGCGTGTCGAGCAGCTCGGGCGGCAGGAGCCCGCCGGACGGTCCGCCCACGAGGAGCGCCTTGAGCGCGTGCCCGGCCGGCACCCCGCCGGCGAGGGCGACGATCTCGCGCAGCGGCGTCCCGAGCGGGACCTCGGCCACCCCGTCGCCCTGGGGCCCGCGAACGTGGACGAGGGCGGTGCCCGGGCTCGTCGCCGAACCGGTCGCCGCGAAGCGCTCGGCGCCGTGGACGAGGATCCAGGGCACCGTGGCCAGGGTCGCGACGTTGTGGACGACGGTCGGCTGGCCGAACAGGCCGCGCTCGGTCGGGTACGGGGGCCGCTGCTCGGGCTGGCCGCGCCGCCCCTCGAGCGCCTTGAGCAGGACGGTCTCCTCGCCCAGCAGGTACGCTCCCTGGACGCCCCGGACGTGGATCTCGAGGTCGTGACCGGAGCCGAGCAGGTCCGGTCCGATGAAGCCGGCGTCCTCGGCCGCGGCCACGGCCGCCTCGAGCCGGCGGATCGCCTCGCCGGCGTCGGCCCGGACGGCGATCCAGGCCTCGCTCGCCCCGACCGCACAGGCCGCGATCGCGACTCCCTCGACGACCCCGAACGGGTCCTCCTCGATCAGCGTCCGGTCGGTCGCGACGGCCGGGTCGGCGCCGTAGCCGTTGGCCACGACGTAGCGCCGGGGAGCCTCGCGGGCGGCGCAGGCGCGCCACTTCTCGCCGGCCGGAAACCCGGCGCCGCCCCGGCCGCGGAGGCTCGAGCTGGCGATCGTGGCGATCGTGCCGGTCGCGCCGAGGTCGCGGACGGCGCGCCTCAGGCCCTCGAACGCGCCGCTGCGGACGGCCGCGTCGAGGTCGGTCGGGTCGGCCGCCCCGGCGCGGGCGAGGAGGATCTTCGGCCAGGCGGCCGGGGTCGGGAGGATCGTCGTCATCGGCTCAGTTCACCCGGTCCGTGGCGGGGCGGTCACCGAGGGCGGCCGCGAGTCCGCCGAGGTAGGCGGCCTCGGCCGGCAGGAGCGCGGGCGACGTGGTGCCCGCGCTGTCCCTGGCTTCGTCCGCGCCGTCCGCGGCGCCTTGGTCCGCGCCGCCCGGCTCGAAGCGCAGGTGCCGGTAGTACGAGGCGGTGCCGTAGATCATCGCGTACCAGGCGCCGGTCGTCTGGCTCACCCGCTTGAGCGCCGCGACCGGCAGGTGGCCGTACTCGTCCTGGATCGCCTCGAGGATCGCGAGCAGCTGCTTCGGGTCGTAGTCGTGCTCGGCGAGGATCGCGTCGACGGGGGCCAGGTCGACCGGCGCGAAGCGCTCGAAGGCGGGATCCGGGACCGGTCGGCCGGAGCGCCGGAGCGCCGACTCCTCGCGCCGCTCGCCGTACGTCTCGGCCGCGCCCCAGTGGACGTGGTAGCGGCCCTTGGTGTCGACGCCGCCCATGTCGATGCACTCGACCGGGCAGGCCTGGGCGCACTGGAAGCAGGTCTCGCACTTCAGCGTCCCGTACTCGTCATAGAGCAGCTGCAGGCGGCCGCGGAACTTCGGGCTGTAGTCCGCCGGCACCTCCGGGTAGCGGATCG
>CAYMBB010000244.1:2784-4024 GCA_964388515.1 uncultured Anaerolineaceae bacterium | reverse complement strand
CCGTGGATCGCGGCCATGCCGTAGGCGAGCACGAAGCCGGCCTCCGCGCCCTCGAGGCCGGCGACCGCCGCCGCGAGCGCCGTCGTCGTCGGGTTGTCGAGCCGGCTGTACGCGTAGCCGGGAACCTGGCCGGTCGCCACCGCCCCGAGCTCGGCCGCCGTGTCGGCCGAGAAGGTTGCCGACTGGTAGATCGGGACGGCGTTCGGGCGCTGGTCGACGCGTGGCACCCTGGTCGCGGCCCGGATCGCCCGGGTGGAGAACCCCCGGACGGAGCCGGGCAGGTCGTGATCCGTCATGGACGGATCCTACATCGAGCGACCGGAGACACCCCGGGCGCGGGCGGTCGCATAGTCGATCACCTGGTTCTTGCCCTGGCGCTTCGAGGTGTACATCGCCTGGTCGGCGCTGATCATCAGCTCGTCGGCCGACGCTCCGTCGTACGGGTAGGTGACCACCCCGATCGAGAGCGAGGCCCGGACCTCGCGCCCGGAGCCGAGGAACGAGAGCTCGGCGACGCCCTGGCGGATCTTCTCGGCCAGGACGAACGCGCCGGTGGGGTCGGTCTCCGGGAGGAGGACGACGAACTCGTCGCCGCCGTAGCGGGCGGGTGTGTCGATCCGCCGGACGCCACGCCGGATGACGTCGCTGACGCCGCGCAGGACCTGGTCGCCGACGTGGTGGCCCCAGCGATCATTGACCAGCTTGAGCCCGTCGAGGTCCATCATCAGCAGGCAGAAGCCACGGCCCGAGCGGGCGCTGCGCGCGATCTCCCGCTCGACCGCGGCGAAGAAGAAGGTGCGGTTGAAGAGCCCGGTCAGCGGGTCGATCGTCGACAGGCGGATCGCCGCGTCCCGGGAGCGGCGCTGCTCGCGTCCGACGGCCATCGCGACGTAGCCGAGGAGGACGAGTGCAGTCAGGTTGATCGCGATCGTCGCGATCGTCGCCGGCGCGAGCGGAAGGGCGCCGGGGGCCAGGCTGGCGGCGGCGACGTAGCCGAGGCCGGCGAGCAGGGCGAGCAGAGCGGTCGTCGCCGGTCGGACGACCAGGGCGGCTCCGGCCACGATCAGCGGGTAGGCATAGAAGAACGGGCTCCCGGCACCGCCGGTCAGGAAGACGAGCAGGGTCACGAACGTGAGCGCGAACGATCCCTCGAGGACGAACTTCGTGCGCCCCAGCGTCTCGGGCGGGAGGAGGTCGTGGACGACGAGGACGAACAGTCCGGCGGCGGCGAGGAGGACGA
>CAYMBB010000244.1:0-2684 GCA_964388515.1 uncultured Anaerolineaceae bacterium | reverse complement strand
TCAGCGCGTCCCCCACTGGTACGTCTGCTTGACCATCCGCAGGTAGACGAACGTCTCGGTGTCCCGAACACCCTCGATCGTCCGGAGCCGGTCGGCGAGGAACGTGAGCAGGGCCGCGTTGTCCTCGCACACTGTCTCGATCAGCAGGTCGTACGTGCCGGCGGTGATCACGACGTAGTCGACCTCGGGGAACTCGGCGATCTTCTCGGCCACCGAGACGAGCTTGTCCCCCGCGCAGCGGACCCCGATCATCGCCATCTGCTGGAAGCCGAGCCGGAGCGGGTCGGTGACGCCGACGATCTGGATGATCCCGCGCTCCACGAGCCGGTTCGTCCGGGCCCGGACAGCCGCCTCCGAGACGCCGATCTCGGCCGCGATCTGGGTGAACGGCCGCCGGCCGTCCTGCTGCAGGTGCTCGATGATCCTCTTGTCGAGCTCCGAGACCTCGTCGCCGGACCGCACTCCGAGCGGTCGCTCCCGCGCCTGTGCCATCGACTCCCCTCCTGCGTCCGCATCCCGAGCGACCGGGCCGCGTGGTCGCCGATCAGGCCGTCCATCGCCACCCGGCGAGCCTTCCCGCCGATGCCGGATTCGAGACTAGCAGGACGCGGACCATGGAACAACGAATCACGCATGGCGCGGAACGTTCCATGGCGCGGTTCGCACCGGCTCACATCCGGTGAGGCGCGGGTCGGCATACTTGGCCCCATGAACCGCCACGTCCTCGTCGTCGCCCGCTGGTACCCCTCCTGGGACGCCCCCGGTCGCGGCTCGTTCGTGGCCGACCATGTGGCCGCCCTGCGCGCCGCGGGCGTGACGGTGACGGTCGCCTCGTTCGACCCGACCGCCGTCCGCGGCAACGAGGCGACCCGGCCGGAGCGGGCGGCGGCGGCAGCCGACCTCCTCGCCGGCCCGCTGGCGACGGCGGAGGCCGAGGCGCGGCCCGTCGCCTGGGGCGTACCCGGCATCCCGGTCGCCCGGCTGCCGGTCATCCTCGACGGATCCCGGCGCCGCCCCGGGGAGGTGGTCGAGGCCCACGCCCGGGCGCTCGTCCCGTTCGGACTCGGGCTCCATGAGCGGCGCCCGATCGACATCGTCCATGCCCACACCGGCCTCCCCGACGGGCTCTCAGCGGCCCGTCTCGTCGAGCGGCTCGGCCTGCCGCTGCTCGTGACCGAGCATTCGTCCACCGCCCCGGACGAGCTCGCCGATCCCGCCGCCCGCGACGCGTACCGGACGCTCGCCGGGCCCGGCCGGCGCCTCGTCGCGGTGAGCGGCAGCCTGGCCGGCGAGCTCGCCGACCGGCTCGGCCTCGATGCCAGCGAGATCGGCGTCCTCCCGAACGCCGTCCCGATCGACAGCTTCCCGCTCGGTGAACCCGCCGGCCGCAACCCGCGTGAGTTGCTCTACGTCGGGGCACGGAAGACGACCAAGGGGATCGAGACGCTCGTGCGCGCCTTCGCCGAGCTTCACCGCGAGGACCCCGGGCTGCGCCTGCGCCTGGTCGGCGCGCCCGGTACACCGGACGAGGAGGCACGCTGGCGGGAGCTGGCCGACGAGCTGGGGGTCGCGGCCGCGGTCGCCTTCGAAGGCCGGGCCGAGCGGGCGGCGGTGGCGGCCGCGATGCGCCGCGCGGCGGCCTTCGCCCATCCCAGTCCGCGCGAGACGTTTGGGATGGTGGCGGCCGAGGCCCTCGCCAGCGGCCTGCCGGTCGCGGCGACCCCGTCGGGGGGCGTGGAGGAGATCGTCGGGCGGGACGGCCGGTTCGGCGAGATCGCGGCGGATCGTGGCCCGACCGCGCTGGTCGAGGCGATCCGCCGGGTGCTCGCCCGGTGGGAGTCGTTCGACCCGGCGGCGATGCGTGGCCACGTCGAGGCGTCATTCGCGGCCAGGGCCGTCGCCGCGCGCACGATCGAGATGTACGAGCGGCTGATCGCCGGCGTCCCCGAGACAGCACCACATCGCGCGGCGGACCGTGCCGTGGCACCCGGCGGAGCCGCTGCACCCAGCGGGGCCGCTGCGGCCAGCGGTGCGGCGCCAGGTCCCGCAGACCAGGCCTCCCCGGCAGCCGCCCCGTTCCTGCCGCCGCTCATCGTCGGTCTGGCCCGCAACCTCGCGATCGGCCGGATCGCCGACCTGCCGCCCGTGCTGGCAGCCCGCCTCACGATCGTCACCTCGGCGCCCGCGCCGGAGCGCGCCGAGACGTCCGATCGAGCGCCGACGTCCGATCGCGGAGCCGCCGCCGAGGGGCGGGCGGAGGAACCGGCGATGGCCGGGGGTCTGCCCGCCGGACGGTGGCTCGACCTCGACCCGGAACGGACGTATCGCGAGCGACTCACGGCGCTCGGTGGCCCGGCACCGAGCGGTGGCCGGCTCGGACGACTCCTCTCGGCCGCGCGTGCCCCGCAGGCCGTGCTCGCACGCCGCGACCTGGTCGCGCACCGGACGGAGCTGCGCCACCGGACGACCGAGTCATTCCTGCGTGCGGCTTGGGAGGCGGCCGGACGACCGGCGTTCGTGCTCGCCCTCGACGCGGACGACATCCCCGTCGTCCAGCCACTCCTGGCCGCGGGCGCCCGTCTCACCCCCGGGGGCCTGCGCTGGCCCGTCGACCGCTGGCACGAGGCCGGCCGACCGGCCGGCCGACCGGGCGCCGGGGTCCGGGACGCCGGCCGCGCCCCCAC
>CAYMBB010000243.1:0-4036 GCA_964388515.1 uncultured Anaerolineaceae bacterium | reverse complement strand
TACGCCGATGCCCACGACATCGAGTACAACGCGATCCGCGAGGCCGCGGCCCTGATCGACGTCTCGCCACTCTTCAAGTACCGCGTTCACGGCCCGGATGCCGAGCGGCTGGTGGACCGGGTGATCACCCGCGATGCGACGAAGCTCCGGGTCGGTGCGGTCTACTACACGCCCTGGTGCGACGAGGCAGGCAAGGTCGTCGACGACGGCACGGTGGCCCGGCTCTCGGAGACCGAGTTCCGCTGGACGGCCGCTGACCCGCAGCTGCGCTGGCTGCGGATGAACGCGCGCGGGCTGGACGTGACGATCGACGGCATCAGCGAGAGCGTGGCGGCGCTGGCGCTCCAGGGCCCGTTCTCGCGGGCCGTCCTCGAGGCCGCGACCGGCGAGTCGTTCGCCGACCTGCGCTACTTCCGCCGCCGCGCCAGCCAGGTCGGCGAGATCGCGATCGACGTCTCGCGCACCGGCTACACCGGTGATCTCGGCTACGAGCTGTGGGTCACGGCCGGGCGGGCGGTCGAGCTCTGGGACCGCCTGATCGAGGCCGGCCGGCCGTGGGCGATCCGCCCCGCCGGGATGCTCGCCCTCGACGTGGTGCGGCTGGAGGCCGGCCTGATCCTGCTCGAGGTCGACTACACGAGCGCCCGCCACGCCATGATCCCCGAGCAGGCGTACTCGCCGTTCGAGATCGGGCTCGGGCGGCTGGTCGACCTGGCCAAGGGTGCCGACTTCGTCGGCCGGCGGGCCCTCCTGGCCGAGCAGCGGGCCGGAGGTCCGCCGCGCCGCCTCGTCGGGCTCGAGCTCGACTGGGCCGGAATCGAGACACTCCACGTCGCCCACGGCTTGCCGCCCGTGGCCCCGGCGGCCGTTTCGCGCACGGCGGTCCCCCTGTTCGCGGAGGGTGGCCGGCAGGTCGGCCGGGTAACGAGCAGCGGCTGGAGCCCGATCCTCAAGCAGGCGATCGCGCTCGGCTCGGTGCCGCCCGCCTACGCCGCGCCGGGCACGCGCCTGGCGGTCGAATGGACCGTCGAGGCCCAGCGCGGCCGCGTCCCGGCCAGGGTCGTCGAGCTGCCGTTCCTCGACCTGCCCCGCAAGCGCGCCTGAGGCGAGGCGTCGGGGAGAGCCCTCGGACGTAGAAAGCCCTCGGACGTAGAGAGCCCCTCGGGCCGAGCCACCGAGGCGCAACGAGTTGGCCTCCGGGTCACTCGAACGGGTCGCGGACCTCGATGCCCCGAAACCTGCGGTAGTCGCGATCGTGGGTCCAGATCGTGCGCACGCCGTGCTCGAGCATCAGGGCCACCAGGTGGGCGTCGGGGACGAGGTTGCCGCTCGGAGCCGCGTCGTCGACCACCTCCCGGTAGCGGTCCCAGAAACGCTCCTGCTCACCCGGGCTCTGGATATGCGGGCGGTCGATCAGTGCTTCGACGTTCCCGACCGCCTCGCCGATCGAGAGCGGGCGGACGAAGACCGCCGGATGGGTGGCCATGCGAAGGTAGGCCATGATCGCCGGCCAGAAGAGATAGACGATCTCGGGTCCCTGGGCGGCCCGCTCGAGGAAATCGAGGGCACGACGGTGGAGGGGGCTCGCCTCGTCCGACGCATAGAGGAGCAGGTTCGCGTCGATCGCGTAGCTCACGATTCGTCGAGCGCCCGACGGAGGGCTTCCTTGTCCTCGAGGTCGACCCGGGCGACCATCGGCCGGGCGGCCCAGCGGAACGGGGCGGCTTCCTCGGCCTGGCGTTCGAGGGCCCCGGCGAGCAGCTCGGACACGAGCCGGCCGAGTGTCTTGCCCTCGCGTCGCTGGCGCCGCTTCAGCTCGCGCAGGACCGTCGGGTCGATGTCGATCGTCGTGCGTGCCATGATGCGTGATGATAGCATCCGCCGCATCTGATGCAGCGCCGCTGCCGGGCAGGGTTGCCGGGCAGGGTCGCCGACCGGCGTCAGTTCAGCCGAGCGTTCGGTCGGCGAAGGCCTCGAGCCGTCCGAGCGCCTCGGGCAGATCGGTCCGACCGAAGCCGAGCCGGAAATGATTGCCCGCGAAGCCGAACAGCGAGCCGGGCAGCAGGAGCACCCCCTCGGCCTCGACGAGCTCGGCGGCGAAGCGCTCGATCGGGACGTCGGCGAGGAGGCGCGGGAAGCCGACCGAGCCGGCTCGTGGCCGGACCCACGAGAACGTGTCCGGCCGGGCGGCGAAGAACCGGTCGAGCTGGGTGAGGTTCGCGGCCACGATCAAGCGCGAGCGGGCGAGGACGCGCTGGCGGGCGCGGAGACCGGCGAGGGCGAGGAGCTCGGAGGGGGCCGAGGCGCAGATCGTGGTGTAGTCCTTGAACGCCGCGATCCGCTCCAGCAGCGCCCGGTCGCGGGTCGCCAGCCAGCCGATCCGCAGGCCGGCCATCGCGAACGACTTCGACATCACCCCGATCGAGAGGCCGTGCTCGAGACTGTCGGCGCCGCTCGGCAGGCGGTCGGCCTCGTCGAACTCCAGGAACCGGTAGACCTCGTCGGCGAGGAGATGGACGCCGGCCTCGGCGCACAGCGCCGTGAGCTCGGCCCACTCGGCGTGGCCGGGCAGCATCCCGGTCGGATTGTGCGGCGCATTGACCACGACGAGCCGGGTCTCGGGGCGGATCGCCCGCCGCAGCCGTGCCACATCGAGCGCCCAGCCGTCCTCCTCGCGCAGGGCGTGGAGGGCGACCCGGGCGCCGGCCGCCCGGGCGACCTCGTAGAGCGACTGGTACCCCGGCCAGGTGACAATCGCGTGGTCGCCGGGCCCGAGCAGAACGTTCAAGGCGCAGAAGATCGCCTCCTCGGCGCCGGAGAAGACGAGGACGTCGTCCGGGCCGAGTGAGTCGTAGAGCCGGGCGATCTCGGCCCGCAGGAGCGGGTGGCCGGTCGACTCGGTGTAGCCGAGCCGGAGCCCGTCCCAGAGGGCACGGGTCTCCTCGTCGGCGAGCTCGAGCAGCTCGGCCATCGCCATCCCCTCGACGTCCGAGGCGCACAGCAGGTGGCGGACGGCGAACTCCCAGCGCGCGAAGTAGCGCTCGAGGGCGAAATCGGCGATCCGCATCAGGCGAGGCGGGCGGGTACCGACGCGATCGCCACCCGGGATGCCCGCACGGTCAGCCGGTGACCCGATGAAGGGCGGCGACGAGGGCCCGGAACGAGGCCTCATCGAGGTTCGCCCCGATCGCCAGCCAGCTGATCGGGGCGCCCCGATCGACGACGATCGCGTAGCCGCCGCCGTCGAGGACGACGAGAGTGCCCTGGCGATCGCCGAACGCCGCCTGCCCCTGCTCCTGGCCGGACGGGACGCAACCGTTCGGGTCGCCGCAGAAGGCGCCCTGGCGGAGCTCCAGCCGGGCACCGTTCGGACCGCGGTAGGCGATCGTCAGCTGGCCGCCGTCGCGCAGGCGGTAGCTCCCGGTCTCCACGAACCAGCCCTCGGGGAAGACGCCGCAGTAGACGTCCCAGTCGAGGGCGGCGGCGGCGGCGGCGAAGAAGTCGCGGTTCGTGGGCAGCCCCGAGCAGGCCGCGGCCGACCCGTCGCCGCCGGCCGGGCTGCCACTGCCGCCGGGAATACCGTCCGGTGCGGGGCTGGCCGATTCGCCCGAGGTGGACGGCCCGCCCGGCGAACCGCTCGGCGCGGCGGGCTCGGTCGTGCCGCCCGTCGGCGGCGTCGCTTCCGTGCCCGGCGCGGGCGAGGCGTTGGCGGGTCCCGTCGGGGAGCCGGATGGGCCGCTCGGGGTCACGGTCGTGGTACCGCAGGCGGCGAGCAGCAGGGCCGCAAGGAGCGCGAGGGCTGCGGCGCGGAACGGCAGGGCGGGGTGGAGCGCCAGGGCGCGGCTGGAACTGGATCGCGGGAACCGCCGGGCCCCGTCGCGCGCACGTGTCACGAAGCGGAGCCTAGCGAGGCGCCGTGCGCGGGTCAAACGCCATGGCGGCCCGCCCGACGCCGACGCCACGCCGATGGCCGACGCCGATGCCACGCCGATGGCCGACGCCGACGCCACGCCGATGGCCGACGCCGACGCCACGC
>CAYMBB010000242.1:2510-4054 GCA_964388515.1 uncultured Anaerolineaceae bacterium | reverse complement strand
CGCGCGCGCAGCCGTGCGGCGCGGCCTCGGCCGTCACCCCCGTCGGGGCCGTGCTCTCCGAGGGCCTAACCGTGGGCCGCCCCTGGGAGGGCGACAGCGCAGCGTCGGTCGCGATGGCGCGCCTGACTGGCGCCGCCCCCGGCCCGTCCGATGTCATGGCGTCCGTGCCGCCGGTGTTCGATGCAATCGTGCGCCGGGCCCTCGCCCCGGCTGCCGAGGACCGCTTCCCGAGTGCCGCGGCGATGGCCGATGCCCTGGAGTCGTTCCTGGCCGCGGGCGCGGGGACGGCGGGGCCGATCCCGCCTCGAAGCGCGGCGGCAGGTCGCGGGCCGGCTGCTGGGTCGCCGCTCGCGCCCGCCGCAGGGTCGCCGCTCACGCCCGCCGCAGGGCCGGCGCCCGCCGCAGGGGTCGCGCCCGCCGGGGTCGCGCCCGCCGCAGGGCCGGTACCGATGGCAGGGGCCACGCCCGGGCCAGGGGCCATGCCCGGACCCGCCCGACCCGCGGCGCGGCCCGGAGCCTCGCGCCCGGCGGTCGCCTCGCCGTCCGGGCCCGCTCGTCCCGGAGTTGCCCGCCCCCTCCCGTACCCCGAGGACGCCTATGCTGGCGGCCCGGCCGGCGGTCTCGAGCCCGGGCTCGGTGACGGCGCCGATGGCCCGGGCGGTCGGGTCGGTGGTCCCACGCCGCCTCCGTGGCCGGCGCCCGAACCGACCGGCGGTGGCGCGAGTCCGTGGGTCTGGATCTCCGGGCTGCTCGGGCTCGTCGTCCTGGTCGTGGCCGCCTACCTGCTCTACCAGGTCGTCTCGGGCGGTACGACGGCGACGCCGGTCGAGCAGGTGACCGTGCCCGACTTCGTCGGCCGCACGCTCGACGAAGCCCGGGCCACGGCCGACACGCTCGGCCTCCAGCTCGTGACCACGACCCAGCCGAGCGACCGCCCGGTCGGCACGATCCTCGACCAGCAGCCGCCGGCCAACGCGAAGGTCGACAAGGGCTCGCAGATCACGGTCACCGTGGCGACCGGGACCGAGGTGGTGCAGGTCCCGGACTTGCGCCTGAAGCCGGAGCCCGACGCGCTGGCCGCGATCTTCCAGGCCGGGCTGACGAACGGGTCCCGGACCGAGGCGTTCGACCCGATCGTGCCGAGCGGGTCGGTTGTCAGCCAGGATCCCCAGGCAGGCAGCCAGGTCGCCCGTGGGACGCCGGTGAACTACGTCGTCTCGAAGGGGCCCGAGCCGACGCCCAGCCCGACCCCGAGCCCGAGCGTCACCCCCGAACCGAGCGCGACGCCGCCACCGTCACCCTCGACCTCGCCGACCCCGTCGCTCGTGCCGGTCGGGGACTACCGCTGCCTCACCCTCGATGCTGCGACCCAGCAGCTGACGAGCGAGGGTTTCGTGCTCGGCACGGTCTCGACGAACCCGACCGGCGGGGCCTACGACGGGACCTGGCTGGTCCAGGCCCAGCTGCCGTTGCCCGGTGAGCTGCGCCCGCCCGGGACGGCGATCCGGGTCACCGTGATCGACCCGTCGAACCCCTGTCCGTAG
>CAYMBB010000242.1:0-2410 GCA_964388515.1 uncultured Anaerolineaceae bacterium | reverse complement strand
GGCCTGGGGGCCCGGCTCGTCGGGCCGGCGCTCAGGGCTCGAGGTCGCCCCACAGGTCGACCGGGCCGGCCAGGTCGACCGTGCCGGTCGCTCCGGCCAGTGGGCCGAACGCGGGCTGGAGCTCGCGTGCGCCGGTCGGTCGTGCAGGATCCCAGCAGGCCCGGAGCTCGTCGCCGCGGAGCGGCACGCGCCGGCGGTCGAGGCCGCAGTAGCCGAGCCCGGCCGCGACGCCGCGACAGAAGTGGCGGCAGGTGGCGCAGCTCGTGCTCGACTTCCGGCAGACCCAGCAGCGCGCGGCCTCGCGCTGGGGGGTCCCGCAGTGTGGGCAGCGCCACGTCGGCATGGCCTGATGGTAGCTGCGAGGGGCCATCCTGTCGATGGGGATTCCGCGCTCGTGTCGGGGACGTTGCGGGCGGCGGGCGTTGCGGGCGTGGCGGGAACGTTGCGGGCGGCGGGCGTGGCCGGTGATCGCGCTACCGGCTACTGGAAGATCGCGATCACCGTTCGGGCCGAGGTCGTGCCGAACTCGGGCGTGCTGACGAAGACCGTCGCTGGGCCGGTGCCCACGGTCGCACCCTGGGGCACGGTCGTCCTGAAGGTGGCCGTGCCGGTCGCGTCGGTCGTCGCGTCCTGGGTGAGGACCGGGACGCCCGGGATGCTCAGGGTGAACGTCACGGCCGCCCCCTCGAGCGGCTGACCGTCGGGGTCGGTGACAACCGCGGTCAGCGTGAGGTCGTGGGGTAGCAGCGAGACCTTGAAGCGGTACCCGGAGGCCTTGAGCGTGGCGGTCAGGGCGCCGGAGCCGCGAGTGACACCGATGACCAGCGATCCCGTGTTGCCGGCCGGGTCGGTGGTGGTCATCGTGATCCCGTTCGGGCCCTTCTCGAGCGGCAGCGTCAGCTTGAACGTGCCGTCGCCGGCGGCGGTCCCCGTGACCGACGCGTTGTTCGCCTCGTTGCGAGCCGTGAGCTTGCTTCGCGCCTGCGTCTTTCCGACCAGGGTGACCGTGTCGGCGTTCACGACCGCCCCGTCCTTGGGCGAGGTCAGGATGATCTTCGGGATGCTCGTGTCGTAGACGTAGCGAACGACCGCCGACGGGGGGCTCTCGGTCCCGTCGGCAGCGACGATCGTGGCGCTGAAGTCGTTGATCCCCTTGGTCAGGGTGACGCTCGGGATCGTGAACGAGGAGGTCGAGCCGACCGGCGCCTCGGTGATCGGGGCGGGCGGCTGGTCCTTGAGGGCGAGGTAGATCCGGATCCGGTAGTCGCCCTGGCCCACGACGTCGGGCGGAACCGTCCCGGTCAGGTCGACCGTGGCCAAATTCGTGTATGCCTCCACCGGCGCTGTCAGGCTCGGCGCGCCGATGACCGGAACCGGAGTGGGTGGTGGCGTCTCGGTCGCGCTCACCTGGTCGACGATCCCGCCGACCGCGGAACCGACGCCGCCGACGAGCTTTGCCAGTCCGCCGGTGGCGGTGACGAGGACGACCGCCCCGAGCGCGACGACCGACAGGGCGAGGAGCAGGCGGACGACGAGCGGCAGACCGGGGCTCCGCCGGATCTCGCGGTGGGACCCGATCCGGGTTGGGAAGGACGAGCGCGGCCTGATCCGGGTCGGCTCGGGCCGACCGGTGGATGGGGGCCGCGGACGCACCTGGGAGAGTCGTGCGCTGCGCCTGGTCGCCATCGGGCGCATTGTCGCACGTCGCCGCGGGTCCTCTGCCCGCCGGGGCGCTTGGGCGCAGCGGTGCCCGGGCCGGTAACGGCAGGCCGGGCTGGTGGCGGCGCCCCCACCACGGGCTGTTCTGCGCAGAACCCCGGCAGCGCCGAACCCCGGTGACTCGAGGGTGGTCGGAGACGGGCGGACCGTTGTACTCTGGCGCGGTGAGCGTGCCGTCGCGCTCAGCGTGCCCGAGGATGGAGTGCAGGAACGCGATCCGAAGCAGCGCACCCGAAGAGACGACCCGTCCGCCCCGGCAGGCGATGCCGGTCCGGAGCCGTCGCGGTTGGCCGAGGGCCGCGTCGCCGCCCCGCGTGTCGCGGCCCCGTCTGCCGCGGCC
The DNA here is from genome assembly GCA_964388515.1 of uncultured Anaerolineaceae bacterium. Taxonomy (GTDB): domain Bacteria; phylum Chloroflexota; class Limnocylindria; order Limnocylindrales; family CSP1-4; genus JAKAHU01. The sequence continues at coordinate 351 of CAYMBB010000242.1, read as the reverse complement.
CTGTCTGCCGCCGCCCGGGCTGGAGCCGCCCCGCCTGCCGCGGCCTCGCGTTCAGGCACCCCCGGGGACCCCTGGGCACGCCCCGCAGCGTTCGGTCGGCCCCGCCCGATGCCGGTCGTGCCACGCCCGATCCCCGCCCGGCCCCCGACGGGCGTCGGCCAGTCGATCGGCGCCCCGCCCACCCGGGGCCAGCCCGAGCCGCCCCGCTACCTGCCTGGCGGGCGCCCGGTGCCACCGGTGCCGCCGATGGCTCCCGTCGGGCCGAGCGACGGCCCGCTGCCCGGCCGCCCCACCCCCGGCCGCCCCACGCCCGGTCGGCCCACCCCCGGCGGCCCGACCCGCGCCACCAGC
>CAYMBB010000241.1:0-4080 GCA_964388515.1 uncultured Anaerolineaceae bacterium | reverse complement strand
ACCCGCCACCGACCGGCTATACTCCCGTCGCCCACGTCCACGGCTCTCGCCGAGCCGTCCTGTGACGGAGCCCGTGGTGGCCTTAGCTCAACCGGCAGAGCATCGGATTGTGGCTCCGAAGGTTACGGGTTCGAGCCCCGTAGGCCACCCCATCTCCCCGATCGAACAGCACGCACCGGCCCGCATGAGACCGCATCGCCGTGCGGCGATCGGGCGCAGGATCGAGTGCAGGATCAGGGCGCCGGGATCACCAGCTTCTGGCCGATCTGCAGCTTCGTGGGGTCGGTGACCTCGGGGTTCGCCGCCCGGAGCGCCTTGAGCGTGATCTTGAAGCGGTTGGCGATCGCGATCAGGGTGTCCCCCTTCTTCACGACATAGACCGTCGTTGCCGGGGGCGTCGCGATCGGCGCGGGCTCGACGGTCGGCTCGACCGTCGGCAGCAGCTCCACCGTCGGCGACGGGGAGGGTGTCGGGCTGGGGCTCGGCGTCGCCGCGCTGCCACACGCCGCCAATGACAGCGCGAGCAGGAGACCGGCCGCGGCCGGCAACGCCGGGCGGCTCACCGAGCGCCGGGACCCGGTGTGCTTGCGGCCGGGACCGGGCCCGGACTGGACGCTCACGCGCATCACGCCTCCTCGCTCCCGCGTCGCCTCGGGCCGGCGACCGGCGGCCGGCCCGCTCAGGCCTGACGATACGCCACTCCATTCGCCGCGTCATCGCCAACCGGGACGACGAACGACCGGGCCCGAGGGTGACGAACGGCGGCGGGCCCGGATGCTAGGATGGCTCGACCGCGAGACGCGTCGCGTACGGGGCCCGTCCGAGTCCGCTTGCCCGGCCGGATGCAAGGGCCCGCGTTGACCGAACCTGCGGCAGGAGCGGAGATCGATGGCGACCGTCACCTTCGAGCACGTCACCAAGAGATACGGCGATGTCCTCGCCGTCGACGATCTCGATCTCGAGATCCGCGACGGCGAGTTCATGGTCCTCGTGGGACCGTCCGGCTGCGGGAAGACGACGAGCCTGCGCATGATCGCCGGGCTCGAGGAGATCACCGAGGGCACGCTGCGGATCGGCGATCGCGTCGTCAACGACGTCGCACCCAAGGACCGGGACATCGCCATGGTCTTCCAGAGCTACGCGCTCTACCCGCACATGACCGTGCGCGACAACCTCGCCTTCGGCCTGAAGCTGCGCAAGGTCCCCAGGGACCAGATCGAGAAGCGCGTGAACCAGGCGGCGGCGATCCTCGATCTCGGCAACTATCTCGACCGCAAGCCGAAGGAGCTCTCCGGCGGCCAGCGCCAGCGCGTCGCGCTCGGCCGGGCGATCGTTCGCGAGCCAGCCGTCTTCCTGATGGACGAACCGCTCTCGAACCTGGACGCGAAGCTGCGGGTCCAGACCCGGGCCGAGATCGCCCGCCTCCACCAGCGCCTCAAGACGACCGTCGTGTACGTCACCCACGACCAGGTCGAGGCGATGACGATGGGCCAGCGGATCGCGGTCATGAGCCAGGCGAAGCTCCAGCAGGTGGGCGTGCCGCAGGAGCTCTACGACCACCCGATCAACCAGTTCGTGGCCGGCTTCATCGGCAGCCCGGCCATGAACTTCGTCGAGATGACCATGACCGGCAGCGGCGAGGCGGCGACGCTCGAGGCGCCCGGGATGAGCATCCCGCTCCCCGCCCGCTTCCGCGCCTCGGTCGGCCCGACCTCCGGACGCCGGGTAGTCGCCGGCTTCCGGCCCGAGCACCTGGACATCGGCGAGCCCGGCCCGAACGTGGCCGCGCTCCCCGCCCGGGCCGACGTCGTCGAGTACCTGGGCAACGAAGAACTCCTCCACGTCGTCATCGGAGGAGCGGATCTCGTGGCCGTCGTCAGTGCCGCCCACCGGGTCCGCCCGGGCGACCAGCTGACCCTCGTCCTGCCGCTCGAGAAGCTCCACCTGTTCGACACGGAGTCCGGCCTCTCGCTGGCGCGCGACGGCGCGGCCCCGGCCTGAGGTGTCCCCGGCACCGGGCGCGCCCGGGGACGACGCCACGACGGGAGCTGACCCGGCGGTCGACGACGACCTGCGCGAGATGGTCGTCGAGTCGCGGATCATCCATCGCGGCCGCTACCTGACGTTCCGGATCGACACGGTCGAGCGGGCCGACGGGACGCGCGCCAGGCGCGAGATCTGCGGCCACCCGGGCGCGGTCGCGATCGTGGCCCTCGACCCGCAAGACCGGGTCCTCCTCGTCCGCCAGTGGCGGACGGCCGCCGGCCGGGCGCTGCTCGAGATCCCGGCCGGGACGCTCGACGTCGATCCGGCCACCGGCGCGATCGAGGACCACGCCCTCGCCGCACCGCGCGAGCTCGAGGAGGAGACCGGCCAGCGGGCCGGCCGCTGGCGCCACCTGGCGAGCTTCTGGACGGCGCCAGGCTTCGCGACCGAGTTGATGCACCTGTACCTGGCCACCGACCTCCGCCCGGCCCACGAGGACCGACTGGCACCCGACGACGACGAATGGCTCGAGCTCGTCCGGCTCCCCTGGCAGGAGGCCGTCGCGGCGGTCGGCGGAGGCGAGATCGCCGACGCCAAGTCGATCGTCGGCCTGCTCTGGCTGGCCCGCCTCAAGGCGGCCGGCGAGGCCTGACCGGCGCGCGGCGTCCCGGCGCGGGTCATCGGTCGCCCATCCGAGAGTCGGTCAGTCGTCCAGATCCGGCAGGCGATCGAGCGCGCCGCGATAGAGTCGGCTGCCCGGGCTGAGCGCAACCGCCAGGCGCAGGTGCGTCCGGGCCTCGCGCAGGCGGCCGAGGTGCTTCAGGCTCTGGCCGAGCCCGAAGTGGGCGTAGTGGGCCGAAGGATCGATCTCGAGCAGGGCGCTGAACGTCGCCGCCGAGCGCTCGTGCTGGCCGCTGTTGTAGTAGGCGCGCCCGAGCGCCTCGAGGATCGACCCCTTGCCCGGCGCGATCCGGGCGGCCCGTTCGAGGACGATCGAGGCCTGGGCATGATGGCGCCCGCGCATCAGCGCCTCGCCGCGCTGGAGGAGCGCGTACGCTCCCTCGCGCGACTCGGCCGCCGGGTCGAGTGGCTCGCCGGCGTCGCGCTCGTGGGACGCCTCGTGTTGGCTGGAATCGTGGCCTGAACCGTGGTCCATGTCCGGGATGGTCGCACGGATCGCCGGGCCTGTGCCCGGACCGACCCCCGGTCGGCGCGGATCAGCCGGAGCCGACCCCGGGTCCGCTGGTCAGCCCGATCGGGCCTCCGGCATCTCGCGCCAGCTCGCCAGATCGACCGGGCGCAGTCGCGGGCTCGGGGTCCGGCCGGGGATCCGGCCGCGCTTGGCGATCGGACGCCCGTCGATCTCCTTGATGTCGGCCGTGAAATCGATCGGGGCCGCGCCGCTGATGTAGGAGCCCACGGCGAACGAATCGACCGGCGCGTCGTGCTACTTGAAGTACCGGATCCGGTCGGGTGACAGCCCGCCCGAGACGACGATCTTGACCTCGCGGAAGCCGGCCTGGTCGAGCCGCGCCCGGACCTCGGTCACCAGGTCCGGGGTGACCCGGCCGCGCTCGACGGGCGTGTCGAGGCGGATCCCGTAGAGCTTGTCGCCCAGGGCGCGAGCCACGCGGAGCGCCTCCTCCGCCTCGTCCTTGAACGTGTCGACGAGGACGATCCGCGGCACGTCCGGCTCGAGGTCGCGATCGAAGGCGAGGGCGGCCTCGACCGTGTCGCCGAAGATCAGGACGAGCGAATGAGGCATCGTGCCGGTCGGGCGCCGGCCGGCCAGGCGGGCGCCGGCGGGCCTCGGGGCCCCGACGCAGCCCGCGACGGTCGCCGCCGCGGCGCCGTCGTATGTCTTCGAGGCGATCGTCACGGTCGCCGTGACCGACGCGGGCGAGATGGTCGCCGTCGTGGCTGCGGTCGACGAGTCGAGCTTGTAGTCCACGGCCGCCGCGCCGCCGAGCGTGACGCCGCTCGCCGTCACCGTCTTGCCCGTCCCCACCGCCGCGCTGGAGAACGCCGCGCCGCTCGCCGCGCACGTGACCGCGTCGCTCCCGATGACGCCCGTGAGGCGGCATGCCGTGAGCG
>CAYMBB010000240.1:0-4084 GCA_964388515.1 uncultured Anaerolineaceae bacterium | reverse complement strand
TTCGCTGTCAGCGGCATATGTGTATAAGCGGAGGGACGTCCCGCCCATCCTGGCGCGGGCGGCCTGCCGGTGCCCCGCCCCGGGGCTGGAACCTGGCCTGGACCCGGGAGGCGAACCGGGATCCGCCGCCGGAGGCGCGCCCGGCGGTTCCGCCAGCCCGGCTCCGCAGGCATCGCCGACTCCGGCCGGTACTCCGGGCGGCACCGCACCGGCCGGCCCCGCCCCGCGGCCGCCGCGGGTGATCTGCCGGGCACCGTCCCCGACCCCGACGCCCCGCCCGAGCGTGACCCCGTCTCCCAGCCCACCGCCCAGTGCGTCGCCGGCCGCAACGCCGGGCGACTCGGGCGGCCCCTCACCGTCGGCCGAGCCGTCGCCTCCGGTCACCCAGTCGCCAAGCCCCGGGGCGTCGACCGGACCGGAACCGACGATCACCCCCAGCCCCGGTCCATAGCCTCGACCGCGGGCTGACCGCCGCCCGCCCGCAGCCCGCGGGCTCGCAGCGCGCGGCGGTCAGCCCGCGGCGCTCAGCCCGAGGTCAGCAACTCCAGGCGCCGGACGAGCTCCGTCTGCTCGGTCGGCCCGCTCGCCTCGACGTCCACGATCCGGTCTGGCCGCTGGAAGATCGTGACGTACTCGCGTTCGAGCTCGACGCGCATCGCGTCCGGGCCCATGATCACGACCCGGTCGCGGTCGCCGATCTCGTCGACGACCTGGCTGAGGAACGGGATCCGCTCGTCGACGAGCTCGGGGTCGGGCCGGACGACCGAGACCGAGATCCGGCCGTTGCGGCCGGTCCGGGCAACGATCGCCCGGGTCGAGTCGATCCAGGTGACCGCGCCACTCGGGTGGACGAGAGCAGACCGGCTGTTGGTCTGAGTCCTGCTGGCTTGCGCCTCTTTCGTGAGCCCGTGCATAGGGCACCTCCGCACGACCACGAGCCTAGGCGGGCGGCGCCCGATCGGGCACGGCCATCCGGCCCGGAACCGGCAGCCGGAGGACACGAACGGACAGCGCCGTCCGTCCGAACCCCGGCCCGGAACCGCCCGAGGCGACGGAACCGGGCCCTCGCCGGCGCGTCGCTCGTGCGGGGCGCGCATCGTTGCGCGTTGGCCGCTATCCTTCACCCGAACCCCAGCCCCAAGCCCTCTCTCACAGGTGGTGCCCATGAAGGTCGGCGTCGCCAGGGAGACAGCGCCCGGCGAGCGGCGCGTCGCCCTGGTACCCGAAGCGCTCGGCAAGCTCACGGCCGCCGGGCTCGAGATCCTCATCGAACGGGGCGCCGGCGACGGCGCCTTCCTGCCCGACCAGGCGTACGCCGACGCCGGCGCGACGATCGTCTCCGCCGACGAGCTGTACGCCCAGGCGGAGGTGATCCTGCGGGTGCAGAAACCGGCCGAACCCGAGGTCGCGCGCCTGCGCAGCGGCCAGACCGTGATCGGGCTGCTCCAGCCGCTCCTCGACCCGGGCCTGATGAAAAGCCTCGCCGATCGCGGCGTCACGGCGATCAGCCTCGATGCGATCCCCCGGACCCTCTCGCGGGCGCAGACGATGGACGCGCTCTCGTCACAGGCGAACGTCGGCGGGTACAAGGCGGTCCTGCTGGCGGCAAACTCGTACGGCCGCTACTTCCCGCTCCTCACCACCGCCGCCGGGACGGCCCGGCCGGCGAACGTGCTGATCCTGGGGATCGGCGTCGCCGGGCTCCAGGCGATCGGCACCGCCCGCCGTCTGGGAGCCGTGGTCAAGGCGTACGACGTGCGCCCCGAGACGAAGGAGCAGGCCGAGTCGCTCGGCGCCACGTTCGTCACCCTGAAGACCGCGATCGACGCGACCGGAGCCGGTGGCTACGCCCGCGAGCTGACACCCGAAGAGCGGGCCGCCCAGCAGGCGGAGCTCAACGGCGTGATCGGCTCGATGGACGTCGTGATCACGACCGCCCAGGTCCCCGGCCGGCGCCCGCCGGTCCTCGTGACCGCCGACGCGGTTCGCGCCATGCGGCCGGGCTCGGTGATCGTGGACATGGCCGCCAGCGCGCTCGGGGGCAACTGCGAGCTGACGAAGCCAGGCCAGACGATCGTGACCGACAACGGGGTCACGATCATCGGCCCCGAGAACCTGCCGGCCACGATGCCGGCCAGCGCCTCCGCCTTCTACGCCCGGAACATCTCCGCCCTCCTGCTCGGGATGGTGAAGGACGGCGCGCTCCACCTCGACTTCTCCGACGAGGTAACCGCCGCGACCGTCATCACCCACGGCGGCGCGGTCGTCCAGGAGGCGACGAAGAAGCTGATCGAGCCGGCGCCGCCGGCCCCGACCGGAGGTGCCAGCGCATGAGCCCCGAACTGCTCTCCTCGCTCGCGATCTTCATCCTGGCGATCCTCGTCGGGTTCGAGGTGATCAGCAAGGTTCCCGCCACGCTTCACACGCCGCTGATGTCGGGCGCGAACTCGATCCACGGCATCGTCCTCGTCGGCGCGATGCTGATCGCCGCCTCGGCCGACAGCCCGCTCTCCTACGCGCTCGCCTTCGTGGCCATGGTGTTCGGGGCCGCGAATGTCGTCGGCGGCTACGTCGTCACCGACCGGATGCTGCAGATGTTCAGGAAGAAGCCGGCGGCCGCGAAGGCCGGGTCCGAGGGCCACGCGGGCACCTCGGGCAACGCCTGATCGAGGAGCCAGCCGAATGTCACAGGACTGGATCTACACCATCGTCTTCCTCGCCTGGCTCGCGGGCGCCGCGGCGTTCGTGATCGGGCTGCACCAGATGAACTCGCCCGCCACCGCCCGTGACGGGAACCGGCTGAGCGCCGGGGGAATGACCGTCGCCGTGGCCACGACGCTCCTCTACCTCGTCACCCGGGAGGGCGGACTGAACCTGACCGCCTGGGTGATCATCGTGGTCGGCTTCGCGATCGGCGGCGGGGCGGGGCTGTACATGGCCCGGACGGTGAAGATGACCGCGATGCCCCAGCTCGTCTCGCTGTTCAACGCGGTCGGCGGTGGGGCGGCGGCGCTGGTCGCGATCGACGACTACCTCAAGGTCGTCGGCACGCCCGAGGAGAACGTCACGACCTCGATCTTCGTCGTCCTCGGCGTCGTCATCGGCTGCGTCACGTTCAGCGGCTCGCTGATCGCCTCGGGCAAGCTCCAGGGCCTGATCGCCGGCAAGCCGATCATCGTCCCCGGCGGCCGGGTCCTGACCTCGCTGTTCGCACTCGTCGCGCTCGGCGGCTTCGTCGCCCTCGTCTTCAGCGCCGGCGGCGTGCTCGCGTTCGACGTGACCGCCAAGACCGTCGTCCTGTTCGCGATCATCGCCGCCGGCCTGCTGTTCGGGATCACGATGGTCCTGCCGATCGGCGGGGCGGACATGCCGGTCGTCATCAGCCTGCTCAACTCGTTCACCGGGACCGCGGCGGCGATGGCCGGGTTCGTCATCAGCAACCCGGTCCTGATCATCTCGGGCGCCCTCGTCGGGGCCTCGGGCGGCATCCTGACCAAGCTGATGGCCGACGCGATGAACCGCTCGATCGTGAACATCATCGCCGGCGGCTTCGGCGGCGGCGAGGGCACGGTCGGGGCGGTCGCGGGCGCGGGTGGCACGGTCCGCGAGATCTCCGCCGACGACGCTGCGATCCAGCTCGCCTACGCCAGCTCGGTGATCATCGTCCCCGGCTACGGCCTCGCGGTCGCCCAGGCCCAGCACGCCGTCCGTGAGCTGGCCGAGCAGCTCGAGAGCCGGGGGGTCGACGTGAAGTACGCGATCCACCCGGTCGCCGGCCGGATGCCGGGCCACATGAACGTCCTGCTGGCCGAGGCGAACGTCCCCTATCCCCAGCTCAAGGAGATGGAGGAGATCAACCCCGAGTTCGAGCGCTGCGACGTGGCGCTCGTGGTCGGGGCCAACGACGTCACGAACCCGGCCGCCCGCCGGCCCGGAACGCCGATCTCGGGGATGCCGATCCTCGACGTCGACAAGGCGAAGTCGATCATCGTCATCAAGCGCTCGATGGGTCGGGGCTACGCCGGGATCGACAACGAGCTGTACACGAACCCGAAGACCGGGATGCTCTTCGCCGACGCGAAGG
>CAYMBB010000239.1:0-4089 GCA_964388515.1 uncultured Anaerolineaceae bacterium | reverse complement strand
GACTGGCCGCACCGGCCGGCGATCGAGCGCGGGGCCCTCCTGTCGCGGGTCGCGGACCTGCTCGCCCGGGACCGCGACGTCATCGCCCGCGCCGAAACCCTGAATACCGGCAAGGCGCTCCGCGAGTCCGAGTACGACGTCGACGACGTGATCAGCGTCTTCCGCTACTACGCCGGGCTCGCCGACAAGGAGGCGGGTCGGGTCGTCGCCACCGGGTCTCCCGATGCGCTCAGCCGGATCGTGTACGAGCCGATCGGGGTGTGTGCCCTGATCGGCCCCTGGAACTACCCGCTCCTGCAGATGAGCTGGAAGATCGCGCCTGCCCTCGCCGCGGGCAACACGGCGGTCATGAAGCCGGCCCAGGTGACCCCGCTGACGACGATCCACCTGACCAGGCTGCTCGAGGAGGCCGGCGTCCCGGCCGGCGTGGTCAACCTCGTCCTGGGCCCCGGCGGCCGCGTCGGCCAGGCGCTCGCGGACAGCCCGGACGTCGATCTCGTCTCGCTGACCGGCGGGATCGAGGCCGGCCGCGCGCTGATGCGCGGTGCCGTCGCCAACATCAAGCGGGTTGCCCTGGAGCTGGGGGGCAAGAGCCCGAACATCGTCTTCGCCGACGCCGACTTCGAGATCGCCGTAGACAACGCCCTGACCGCCGCCTTCCTCCACTCCGGGCAGGTCTGCTCCGCCGGCTGCCGGCTGATCGTCGAAGCCTCGATCCACGACCGCTTCGTCGAGGAGCTCGCTCGGCGAGCTGACCGGATCCGCCTCGGGCCGGGGCTCGATCCCGCGACCGAGACCGGCGCCCTGATCACGGCCGAGCACCGCGCCAAGGTCGAGCGGTACATCGCCTCCGCGGTGGCGGAGGGTGCCCGACTGGTCACCGGCGGAACGCGCCCGGTCGAGCCCGAGCTCCAGGCCGGCTTCTACCTCCGGCCGACCGTCTTCGCCGACGTGACCAGGGAGATGACGATCGTGCGCGAGGAGGTCTTCGGCCCGGTCGTCACGGTCGAACGCTTCACGACCGAGGACGAGGCGATCCGGCTCGGCAATGACACGACGTACGGGCTGGCCGGCGCGGTCTGGACAGCGGACGCGGGCCGGGCCCAGCGGGTCGCGTCCCGTCTGCGCCACGGCACGGTCTGGATCAACGAGTACAACCGCTACCTGCCCCAGGCCGAATGGGGTGGCTTCAAGCAGTCGGGGATCGGGCGCGAGCTCGGTCCGAGCGGCCTCGACGAGTACCGCGAGGCGAAGCACATCTACCAGAACACGCGGCCGGCGGCGAGCGGCTGGTTCCGGGGCTGAATCGTCGACCGGGCCCGGCGGCGTGCCGGACCCGGTCGAGCCAGGTTCCCGGAAAGCCCCGAAGGGCGGCCTACTCGGCCGGGATCTCGGCGTGGATCGCCTCGAGGTCGATGCCCTGTGCCCTGCGGTACAGGCGGGCAACGACGTAGAGGACGACCGCGGCGCCGTAGAGGATGCCGAGGAAGATGATCGACTGGGTGTTGCCCACGCCGATCCCGTAGAGGCTGTTCGTGAGCCACTCGATGAGCACCCAGACCAGGATGACGGTCGTCACCCCGCCGGCCAGGCTGATCAGCGGCAGCCCGCCGATCGAGTAGCGCGCGACGGGTGAATTCGCGTACAGCTCCTTCTTCCAGTAGGGCAGGATCGTCGCCGCCACGGCGCTGCCGAGGAACGTGACCGCGATCACGAGCGTGGCATCGAGCGTCAGCCCGACGAAGTCGGCGTTGTAGGCGTAGAACCAGCTGAGCACGACCGACGGGACCATGATCAGCAGGAGCGCCACCATCGGGACGCCGCGGTCCGAGACGCGCGCGGCCGCCTCGGGCAGGATCCGGTCGAAGGCCGCGGCGAAGATCATCCGGGTCGACGACAGGAAGAGCGTGCCGGCCCAGCCGAGGAACCACGCCCCGAACAGGACGACGATCGCGATCTGGACGAACCTGCTGTCGACCAGGAACGAGGCGAGCAGCGGCGGGTACCCCCAGACCGGGATGACCGGGGCGGGAGCGTCCGCGACACCGTAGAACGTGTCGCCGAAGTTCGCGTTCGTCGCCTGGAAGAACTCCCAGCCGAACGTCTTCGCGGCGAGCAGGACGAAGACGACCGCGAGGACCGCGGTCACCCAGATGCCGCCCAGCATCCCGTTCAGGACCTTCCGGAAGTCGCCGGCACCGCGGACCTCGCCGTACAGCGTGGCGCCCCAGTTCGGGTACAGGATCCAGAAGAACATGAACGGGACGAGGGCCAGGGTGCCGGGTCCGAAGCCGAGCGGGTCGAGGCCCTGGAACGGGGCCCCGTAGAAGGTGGCCGTCGTGTCGATCGTCGACTGGTAGGCGTTCGTCACCCCGAACAGGCTCGAGGCCTCGCGGTCGAAGGCACGCTGGAAGTCGGCCTGCGACGAGACGAGCATGAGCACGAAGACGACCGCGAGCACGGCCAGCCCGACATACAGGCTGGCTCGCTGGACGCGGGCGTAGCCGGCCATCCCGAGCGCGACGAGCGCGGTCACGAGGGCGATCACGATCAGCGACACCGCGAACACGCCGTCCGGTGTGCCGAAGAAGCTCGACACGCCCTCGAGCCCGGCCAGGGCGGTCACCGGCTGGACGAACTCGACCGTCAGGATCGCGCCGTAGATCGGCGCCCACAGGGCCAGGATGAACCACCAGCCGGTGGCGGCCAGGACGAAGCCGATCCCGCCGCGGCGCAGGCCGAGGAGGGCGCCCCCGACCACCCCGACCGCCCCGGCGCCGATGGCGACGGCGTCGCCGAGGGCGAGCGCCTGGCCGACCAGGAACGCCCCGATCCCGAACACGACCGCCCCCGATACCGCGCCGGGGATGCCGTCGAGGACGCGGCTCTGCCAGACGTAGTCGCCGCCGGCGCGGGGCATGACCGCGATCAGGCCGGCGTACGTGATCGCGAGGAACGTGACCGCGATCGCCGAGATGACGATGGCCGCGATCGGTGAGCCGTCCGGGACCCACCCGAACGTGAGGAAGCTGTAGAACATCCCGAGCGTGACGAGGTTCACCGACATGAACGAGTAGATGAACGCGTCGAAGCCGGACCAGCCCTTGACGAGTCCCGTCGCGTTCCGCAGGAACAGCGATGGGGTCGTGCCTGATGCCATGTTTCCTCCTCTCCTCCGTGCCTGGACCGTCAGCCGTTGATCAGCAGGTAGCGCTTCACCGATCCCTTCTTCTTGTCGAGATCCACGATCGCCGCCTGGAGCACCCCGTCCTCATAGGAGCTACCGGGATTGACGGCCAGGGTGGACCCGATCCGGACGGCGCCCTTGCCCTCGTGGATGTGGCCGTGCAGCGAGAGCGCCGGCATGTAGGCGAGGATCGACTCCCGTACCGCCCGCGAGCCGACGGGTACGAGGGCCTGGCCGCCGGCGACGTACTTCATGTCCGCGTCGAGCCGCGGAGCGCTGTCGAGGTTCGAACCGTATGGCGGCGCGTGGAAGTTGAAGATCGAGCGTCGCGGATCGGAGACACGGGCCACGAGTCCGTCGATCCGCTCCCGGAGCTCCGGCTCGGGCAGCTCGCGGTAGGTGTTCCAGGGGGTCGGGTTGGCCCAGCCCGTCGAGACGAGCGTGAAGCCGTCGAGCTCGATCGTGTTCGCCTCGCCGAGCTCGACGTGACCGGCGCGGTCGATGATCGGATCGATCTCGAACATGTCGTCGTTGGCGGGCGAGACGATACAGCGGATGCCCGTGCCGGCAAGTCGCTCGTCGGCGAGGGCCATCCAGCGCTCGACCGAGGCGAGCATCTCGGACCGGAACCGGGCGTCCACGAGCTCCGGGTCGGCGGCCCACGCGTCGACCTCGTCGCGGGTCAGCCGAACCGGGTAGTAGCCGCGGTCCCGGATCCGTTTCTCCATGGCACGGACCTCGTCCTCGCTCGAGAGGACGTGCCTCTGGTCCTGGATCGTCACCTCCCAGCCCCCGCCGGTCGACACGATCGGAACCATCGCCTTGCCGGTCATGTCGCCGCCCATGATCAGCACGTCCGCCTTGTGGAATGCCCCCGCGTTCAGGAACTTCCGCCAGCACAC
>CAYMBB010000238.1:0-4123 GCA_964388515.1 uncultured Anaerolineaceae bacterium | reverse complement strand
AACCCATGCCCATGGCGGCATGTGGATAACGTTGCCGCCCGGGCCTGGCGCGCGATGCTCAGGCCCTGAACCCATGCCCATGGCGGCATGTGGATAACGGCAGGTACGAATGAACCACTGCGGGTCGAAGCGGGTCTCGTCTGCCGGCTGACGCCAGGTGATCGACACCACGTCGTGGGATCGGTCGGAACGGGCAGGGTCGTGAGCTGCCAGACCAGGCGCCACGCCGACCCGCCCAACCGTGCGCGATCATGCCGCCACGGGCATGACCCACAGCGGACAGGGTCGCCGGGCCGCTGGCCCGCCCAGCCGTGCGCGATCATGCCGCCACGGGCATGACCCACAGCGGACAGGGTCGCCGGGCCGCTGCCCCGCTGCCCCAGCCGCTCAGGGAACATGTCAGTTTCTTAATCGCTTGTCGGCTTGTCCCTGAACCCTCGGCCGGTAGTGTTCTGGGTGGATCGCGACTGACCTCCCTCCACCTCCCAGACGCGTTCCACCTCCCTCCCTCCGACCGGGGGCGCCAATTGGGCAGGCGCCTCCGGTCTTCCTTTTCGGGCGATCTGCAGGTCGGTCGGCTCGAGCGTCGCCTGCAGCGAGACGCACCGGCCCGCACCGAGACGCACCCAGCGCCGCGGGCCTCGGTCGCCCGGTCATCGGTCGCCCAGGCCTCGGTCGCCCGGGCCTCGGTCGCCGCAGCACCGCCCGCCAGCGATACGGCGGCGTGCAGTCGGCTGTGTCAGAATCGGCAGCCATGGAACTCACCTGGTACGGGCGGACCTGCATCCGCCTGCGCGGCAAGGACGCGGTCGTCGTGGCGGACCCGTACCCCTCGGTCGTAGGGCCGACCGGACGCGGCATCACCGCCGACATCGTCACTCTCAGTCACCCGGACGACCATCCATTGCCGAAGGCGAAGGGCCGGATGGCTCGGGACGGCCTGACGATCCTGCCCGCGAGTCTCGAGGACGCCTTCGTCCTCGACGGCCCCGGGGAATACGAAGTCAAGCACGTCCTGATCACCGGCCTGCGCACCTATCGCGACGACCAGCGGGGCGGGCAGCGGGGCCGCAACGTGGCCTTCGTCGTCGAGCTCGACGGGCTGCACACGATCCATCTCGGCGACATCGGCCACCTGCTGACCGAGGAGAAGCTTGGCGACATCGGAGCGGTCGACGTCGCCTGCATCCCCGTCGGTGGGGCGCTGTCGGCCCCGAAGGCGGCCGAGCTGATCGCCCAGCTCGAGCCCCGGATCGTCGTGCCCATGCCGGTCTGCGACGAGGAGGCCGAATGCGAGCTCGCGCTCGACCGGTTTTTCCACGAGATGGGGGGCGGGCGACCGGCGATCCAGCCGAAGCTGTCGGTCATGCCCTCGGGGCTGCCGGCCGAGGCGACGACGGTGCTCCTGGAGTCGCGCGGCAAGATCTGAACGGCCGGGGCGGGGGCGCGGCCCGCGCGGGCCAGGGCGGTGGCTCGGGGCGGAGTAACGCGAAGCGGGCGGGCCCGGGACGGGGCGGCGCAGGAAATCAGGCGCGCTGGAGCACCGGGCGACCGCGCTTGACAACCGTCCGCACCAGGTCGGCGGCCGGCCAGTACGGGATCTGGGCGGCGGTCGGGACTCGCCAGACGACGAGGTCGGCGAGCTTGCCCGGCTCGAGCGAGCCGATCTCGCCGCCCATCCCGAGGGCGAAGGCGGCGTTGATCGTGACCGCGGCGAGCGCCTCGGCCGGGGTCAGCCGCAGCTCGAGGCAGGCGACGGTCATGACCAGCGGCAGGCTGGCGGTGGGCGAGGTTCCCGGGTTGAAGTCGGTGGCGAGCGCGACCGGGATGCCCCGCTCGATCAGCTCCCGCGCCGGTGCGTAGCGCTCGGACATCAGGAACCAGGTCGTCGCCGGGAGCAGGGTCGCGACGACCGGTCGACCGGCCGCGGCCGCTTCGGCCAGAGCATCCACGCCGGCCGGCGAGGGCGTGGCGAGATGGTCGGCCGAGAGCGCCCCGATCTCCGCGGCGAGCTCGGCGCCTCCGGAGGGGGCAAGCTCGTCGGCGTGGAGCCGGGGCGCCATCCCGAGCGCCCGGGCCGCCTCGAGGATCCGCCGGCTCTGGTCAGCGCTGAAGACCCCCTCCTCGCAGAAGACATCGCAGAAGCGTGCCCGGCCCTGCGTGGCGACCCCCGGCAGCTGCTCCTCGATCACCGCCCGGACGTACGCCTCGGTCCCGTCGGGCCGGGAGCGATACTCGGGCGGCACCGCGTGGGCGCCGAGGAAGGTCGGGAGCACGTCGAGCGGGCCCTCCCGGCCGAGCTGGTGGGCGACCTCGAGCAGGCGCAGCTCGGTCGCCAGGTCGAGCCCGTAGCCGGACTTCGCCTCGACCGTCGTGACCCCGTGGCCGAGCATCTCGTCGAGCCAGGCCCGACCGTGGGCCGCCAGCTCCTCGGCCGAGGCGGCCCGGGTGGCGGCGACCGTCGAGAGGATGCCCCCGCCGGCGGCGAGGATCTCGAGGTACCCGGCACCCTGCTGGCGGAGGACGAGCTCCGCTTCGCGCGAGCCGGCGAACAGGAGGTGGGTGTGGGGGTCGACGAGGCCGGGGGTGACGGTCCCGCCCCCGGCGTCGAGCCGCTGGAAGCTCGCCAGCGGGTAGCCCTGCGCTTCGAGCGTCCGTTCGACGTCCTCGCGCGCCCCGACGCCGACGATCCGGTCCTCCCAGCAGGCGACAACCGGGGCCTTCACGACCGAGGCCTTCGACGAGCGCGGACCGCCGGCCGGGGGCGCCTCGAGGGTGGCGCTCTCCCCCTGGGCCGAGCCGGTCCGCAGGCCACCGGCCATCGTCACGACCTGCGCCGCCCCCACGACGAGCAGGCCGGGCGCCGACGCGTCGCCCCGGCCGCCCTCGATCACCCGGAGGCTCATGGGCCGGCCGGCTTCGGCGGAACAGCGGCGGGCTCGGTGGGCTCGGTGGGCTCGGTGGGCTCGGTGGGCTCGGCGGGCTCGGCGGGTCGGCCGGCCGCACCGTCGCCCTCTCGTTCGGCCGCCTCGAGCCGGAGCTCGAGCGCCCGGAGCGGCGAGAAGTCGCGCAGGTGGAGGAACGCGGCGGCAGCGGCCAGGCGTTCCTCGAGCGGGGCGTCGGCCGGCGCCCCCGCGTGGTCCGCCACGTCGAGGAAGGCGGCCAGCGGGGCCAGCCCGATCAGCTCCGACTCGACCGGCTCGACGCCGTCCTCGGCCGCCTCGTCGCGCACCGCCTCCCAGGCCCGCCAGAGCGGCGTGACCGAGAAGTCGAGCAGGTTCATCGAGACCTGGGCCAGGCCGAGCTCCTCGATCCAGAACCCGTTCGCCTGGACCCTGGGCAGGCCGCCGCCGGACTCGCGGATCCGGCGCGCGATCCGCTTCGCGAGCTCGAGGTCGGTCGTGCGCAGGTTGACGTTCCAGGCGATCAGGAACGGGCGCGCTCCGACCGCGACCGCCCCGGCCCGCGGGTGCATCCGCGCCGGGCCGAAGTCCGGCTCGCGCCCGTGCTGGCCGATCTCCGCCTTCAGGCCCTCGTACTGGCCGCGCCGGACGTCGGCCAGCTTGACCCGGTCTGGGCGTGTCGCGGCGTTGGCGTAGAGATAGACCGGGAGCTGGTAGCGCTCGGCGATCCGTCGTCCGAACGAGCGGGCGAGCGCGACGCATTCGTCCATCGTCGTCTCGCCGAGCGGGACGAAGGGGATCACGTCGACCGCCCCGATCCGGGGATGCTCGCCGCGGTGCTGCTCCATGTCGATCTCGTCGATCGCGGCCCCCACCAGCCGGTCGAGCGCCTCGGTCACGGCCTCCGGCGGTCCGGCCAGGGTGAACACGCTCCGGTTGTGGCTCGCGTCGCTCGTGCGATCGAGCAGGTGGACGCCGGGGGTGGAGCTGACCGCGACGGCGAGCCGGTCGACGACCTCGAGCCGGCGGCCCTCGCTGATGTTGGGGACCGATTCGACGAGCTTCCTCATCGCCCTATCGTGACATGTCCGGGCCGCTGCGGAGGGGCCTGGCGGCATGGCCGAGGCGATGGCGCACACGGGCGGCGGCCCGACCGGGCACAACTGCGACGGCCCGAGCTGCTTGGCCGCATCACCGCACGCAGGGACTGGTAAGTGGAG
>CAYMBB010000237.1:0-4134 GCA_964388515.1 uncultured Anaerolineaceae bacterium | reverse complement strand
GCCGTAGACCCACAGGAAGAGGCTCGCGACGTCGGCGTCCGACGAGCCGCCGACGATCGCCTGGGCGACGATCCAGAACCAGCCCGTGAGCCCGACCGCCCGGAGGCCGAGCACGAGCGCCTGTGGCACGGTGACCGTTCGGGCCGGCGGATCGGCCGGCGTCCGGACGTCGCGCAGGATGACGAACGCGAACGACAGCGCGACCGCCATCGCCGCACCGGCGAGGTAGACGCCGAGCGGCAGCGGCGAGTCGAGCCGGCCGACCAGGTTGTGGGCAGCGACCGGCGCCGGGACCGCAAGGAGCGCGACGATCGCGAGGAGCGAGACGGGTGCGCGCCTCACGGCTGCAGCCACGTCGCGTCGACGAGCCGGTAGACGACCCGCTCGCCGCCCTCCTCGCGGTAGGCCACCGCGACCGCCTGATTGAGGGCCATGTGCTGGCGCAGGTGGCCGGCCGGGAACGCGCCGCCATCGAGCTCGAGCGGCCCAACCCTGAAGACGAGCTCCCGGCCGTCCTGCGTCCGGAGCGTGAAGCTCTGGATCTCGGTCAGGCTCGTGCTCTTCACGTCGACGACAAAGCCCGCGACCGTCTGCGGCGCCGGGCCGCAGGCTGCTAGGACGATCGCCAGGAGCAGGAGGACCGATCGGACCGGGCTCACAGGGCATCGAGCGCGCCCCGCAGCTCGTCCTCACCGAGCACCCCCTCGAACTTCGCGGCGACCGTCCCGTCGGCCGCCACGACGAAGGTGTATGGCTCCGACTGGAGGCCCCAGGCGTTGGTCCAGTCGGCCGGCTGGAGCTGGCCATTCGCGTCGAGCTCGGGCTGGAGGCCGCCGTCGGTGAGGGCCATCTTGTAGGGCTCGACGTTGATGAACGTGACCGCCGGATAGTCCTTGGCGACGCCCTTGACGGTCTCGAGCGTCGGGCCACACAGCCGGGTCTGGCAGAAGGCCGGGGTGGCAAACGTCACGACGAACGCCTTGCCCGCCGCGAGCGTGTCGGCGATCGAGGTCTCGTAGAAGCGCGGGTCGGGAGACTGGTCCGTCGAGAGCTTGGCCAGATCGCCGCCGACGTCGGCCGCGGTCGGCGTGTCGACCGACGGCGCCTTCGCCCCGATCGATGGCGTGGTGCCCGACTCGGCCACGTCGTAGTCGGCCCGGACGGTCTTGACGGCCCCGTCCGGGAATGCCGCCTCGAACTTCGTGCCCCAGCGTCCGGCATCGGGGAACTCGATGTTCGCGACGTACAGGCCCTGCTCGCCCTCGATCGCCCACAGGAAGCGCGCGTCGGACTCGAACACGACCGTGTTCTCGGCCGTGTCGACGTCGTAGAAGAGGAGGTGGACCTTGACGTCGGGCGCGGCGATGAGCTTGTTCCCCCGATCGGTTAGCGAGAACAGGAACCGGTTCGGACCCTTGAGGATCTCGGAGTTGATGAGCAGCGGCAGGATCTCGGGTCCACCGGATCCGGCGGCGGACGGACTCGTCACGGCGGGCTCACTGGCGGCGGGCGGCGACCCGCCGCCCGAGCCGCACGCGGCCAGGAGCAGAGCGCCGGAGATGAGCAGGGCTGGCAGGGCGCGCATCGGTCAGGACTCCTTTCGGGACAGGGCTCGGCGTCCGCGCTCGAGGCGGGCGTCGACCCGCCTGGTCTCCGCCTCCTCGTGGCGGAACCAGGCGAGGAGGAGGAATGCACCGGGGATCAGGAAGGCGAGGTCGCCGGTCAGCCACATGAGCGAACCGGCGATCTGCTGGTCGGACAGGGCGTCGATGCCGAACGCGTCGGTCCGGCCGAGATAGGCGGCGTAGAGCGGCGCCGAGGCGCCGATGATCGTCACGGCGAGGAAGCTCATCGGCGGCATCTGGGCCAGGAGCGCGAGCAGCTTCGCGCCCGGGTGGAGTCGCCAGCGGAGCGGATCCGGGCTGAGCACCGGCCACCAGAAGAGTGTCGCGGACGCGAGGTAGACCAGGTGCTCGAGCGCGTGGAGGCCATCGTCGAGGAGTGCAAGGTTGTAGAGCGTGCTGAAGTGGGAGCCCCACATCGTGCCGGCAAACGCGACCCAGCCGACGACGGGAAACGTGAGAACGCTGACAAGCCGGCTGCGGAGGATCGGCAGGAGAACAGAGTCCCGCGTCTCGGCACTCGCGGCCCTGAGCGCAAGGGTCCCGATCCCGCTCAGGGCGAGCAGAGGCGCGGCGACCGACACGAGCAGGAGGTGCTGGACCATGTGAACGGTCAGCAGGTCGTCGGACAGCGTGTCGACCGGCGAAAGCAGGGCGAGACCGACGGCCACGAGGGCGCCGATGAAGGCCGCGGTCCGGCGGCGCGGCCAGCGGTTGTGACGGTGGGCGGCGTCGACCGATCCGACCGCTGCCAGGTAGATTCCCGCCGCGAGTGCGAGCGCGAGGATCATCGGCAGGTCGACGTGCCAGGCCAGTGCGACGGCGATCGGATCGCGGGGTGGCGGCCCGCCTGGGCCGCCGTGCGCCAGCGCGGTACGTGCGGTGACGAACGTCCCCACGACGGCAGCTGGCGCCACGATGGAGCGTTTCATCGGCCGCGCCGGCGGAGCGCCCATGCTCCGACCACCGCGACGGTCAGGGCTGCACCGACGATTGGCACGAGGACGTCGAGCCCGCCGGCTGTCCCGGGGCGCGGCCCTGACGACTGACTCGTCGAGGGAGTCGCCACCGAAGGTGCCGGGGTGACCGCCGCCCCCGTGGGTGCAGTCGAAGGGCTCCGCACGGACGGTGCGCTCGTGCCCGCGGGCGACGGAGAAGGCGACGGCGCCACCGAGAACACGTACGTGCCGCGCGCAAGCTCGCCGTCCTCGGTGCTGAACGACGTCCAGCGAACCGTGTACGTCCCCGGCGCGAGCGGCGGGAGGGTCAAGCGCAGCACGCGCTCGGCTGCGGGATCCCTGCCGCCGACGGCGAGCTGCGTTCCGGCGGCATCACGGAGCTCGATCGAGCTGCGCTTCTGGTCGAGGTTCTGGTTGAACGTGGCAACGAGTTCGGCCGGGACGGCACCGATGATGTCGCTCGGCCCAGGGGTGGCCTTCATGAGTGCGGCATGGCCGAAGACCAGGCCGCCAGCATTCAGCAGCAACAAGGCGGCGGCAAGCGCCGAGCGAAGGCAGCGGGTGACCAATGGGGGATCCTCCGGAGACAGCGACGGGCGCGCGCAGCGGCGCGCCGGACCGGGCCGCTAGAGCTAGGCGGCCGCGAGCGCTCCCGGAGGTGCGCGGACCCCGTGCGTGCGCGCGGCGTCCGATGAGATGGCCCGAAGCGGAGCCGCGACAGGTCGGCGGACGGCCGGGGCCTTCCCCCAGCGCCATCGAGCGGCGGCGAGCCGAGCCAGAAGGACGATCCGTCGCCACCCCACGAGCGCGGCAACGGCGCCGACGATGAACGAGACAGCGGTGAGCACTGGAACGGCGATCGCGTGGTCTCCGGCGATCGCCTCTAGGAGCGGTGCCGGCTGGCCGGCTGCGATCCGCTCCAGGTTCTCCTGGAGGAGGAACAGCAGGAGTGTCGTGACGGCGAGTCGCAACCACATGCGGCCGAACAGGCCGGCAAACAAACCCGGACGGTCATCGGCCACCCTGATCCGTTCGGCGCGAGCGAGTCGGGACAGCCGGACGAGGCGGCGCATCTGGACCACGACGACCGCCACCAGTGCGATCGTGACGCCAGTCGCGGTGAGGACGAACGAGGTCCAGTAGCGGCCGTGCCCGCCCTCGGCCATCGCGCGGTCATAGGTAGCGCCGAAGCCGTGGGCCAGCAGGTACACGAGCTCGTGGCCGAGCCCGACTGACGCGAGGCTGAGGACCGCGAGTACGACCACCGATCGCGGAGCCGTGAGCTTCACCGCGCGAATGTACCCGAAATGCCCGACGCCCGGTGTCAGCACTCGGGTCTCCCGCGGTCTCCCTTCCGCCACTCCTGGTGTAGCTGATGGCGAGCAGCGCCGTGAGTCACAAGACAACGATCGCCGGCACGACAATGACCGACGCTCGCGTCCGGAGCCACCAGGTCCGGAACGCGGTGGCGGCCGCCGAGCGAGGTCGGCGAAGCCCCGACCGGCCTGATCGCTACACTACCGTAGTATGCCGTTGACTGGTTCAGCGGTGCC
>CAYMBB010000236.1:0-4213 GCA_964388515.1 uncultured Anaerolineaceae bacterium | reverse complement strand
GACGTCCACTGAGGCTACGGCTTCCCGGTCGGCGGCGTCGCCGCGACCGAGCTCGAGGGCGGGGTGGTCAGTCCGGGCGGAATCGGGTTCGACATCAACTGCGGCGTCCGGATCATCCGCACCGAGCTCGCGGTCGAGGAGATCCGGGCCGTCCTGCCGCGGCTGGCCGACGCGCTCTTCGCCGCGGTCCCCTCGGGCGTCGGGGCCCGAGCTGGCCGCCGGCTCCGCCGCGACGAGCTCGACGAGGTCCTGCGCGACGGCTCGCGCTGGGCGGTCGGCCGGGGCCTCGGCTGGGCGGACGACCTGGAGCGGACCGAGGAGGGCGGACGGCTCGCCGGCGCCGATCCCGCGGCCGTCTCCGTCCGGGCCCACGACCGCGGTGCGGACCAGCTGGGCACACTCGGCTCGGGCAACCACTTCCTCGAGGTCGAGGTCGTCGACGAGATCGGCGACGCCGTCGCGGCCGAGGCGTTCGGTCTCCGGCCCGGCCAGGTCGTCGTCTCGATCCACTGCGGCTCGCGCGGCCTTGGCCACCAGGTCTGCACCGACCATGTCGCGGTCATGGACCGCACGATGGGCCGCTACGGGATCCGCGTCCCGGACCGCCAGCTCGCCTGCGCGCCACTCGGCTCGGGCGAGGCCCGGGCGTACCTCGGGGCGATGGCCGCCGCCTCGAACTTCGCCTGGGCGAACCGCCAGCTGATCGCCCACCACGTCCGGGGCGCCTTCGAGCGGATCCTCGGCCGGAGCGCCGAGCAGCTCGGGATGCGCCTCGTCTACGACCTCAGTCACAACATCGCCAAGCTCGAGCGCCACCGGGTCGGGGGGCGGGCGGTCGAGGTGTGCGTCCATCGCAAGGGCGCCACGCGGGCCTTCCCGGCCGGCCACCCGGACGTGCCCGAGGTCTACCGGTCGGTCGGCCAGCCGGTCTTCGTGCCCGGCGACATGGGCCGCTACTCGTACGTCGCGGTCGGTGCGCCGGGCGCGATGGAGCAGACGTTCGGCTCGACCTGCCACGGCGCCGGGCGCAACCTGTCGCGCCATGCCGCCCTGCGCGAGCTGCGCGGCGTCTCGATCGCCGACCAGCTCGAGCGGGCGGGGATCCTCGTCCGGGCCGAGCGCTACGACCTGCTGGCCGAGGAGGCGTCGCTGGCCTACAAGGACGTGGCGACGGTGATCGAGGTGGCCGAGGGGGCCGGTCTGGTGCGTCGGGTGGCCCGGCTCCGGCCGCTGGCCGTGATCAAGGGCTGACGCGGCGGGCCGGTCCTGGGGCGGATCGCCGCAACCGTCTCGCAACCAAGCCGGTACCGCTCCGCCGCCGATCCGGCCGGGCCGGCCGGGTAGCCTTCTGGCTTGGGGCCGCGAGCGATGCGTCGTGGCCGCCCGGACCGATCACCGCGATGCGTCCCCCGTGCGAACCGCATCCGCCCGATCACCTGCATCAGCACCGCCGGAGGCGCGACATGTTCCGACCCCTCGACGCCGAATCCTCCTCACCGCGGCGCGGCCGCACGCCGGTCACCTGCGTCGCCTGCGGCTGCCGGCTCGAGGCCGCGACCGGTGCCCGGGACGGTGAGTACCGCCATTTCGGCCCGTTCGCGGGTCGCGACGCGCGCGGCTGCCGGGTCGACTGCGTGACCCTCGTCCACGACGCGACGGGCCGCCCGGTCCTGGCCTCGATCGCCTAGCGCTTCGCCGGGCCGGCGCCGGGGGTGCCCGACCGGTGGCCCGCCCGAAGGCCGGACCGGCGGCCGGCGACGCGGCTCACGGAGCGGCCGCGTCGACCTCGATCCGGTAGCCCACGGCGCGGACCGGCACGATCGCCGGTCCGCCTGCTTCGGCGAGCTTGGCCCGCAGGCGGGCCAGGTGCGGCTTCAGCCAGAGCAGGTCCGGGTCCGCTTCGTCGGGCCAGCCTGCCCGGGCAAGCCGGGCGTGGGGGACGACGTCTCCGCCGGCCCGGACGAGTGCCTCGAGGAGGCGGTACTCGGTCGGGGTGAGGGGCAGGATCGCCCGCCCGATCCGGGCCTCGTGGCGGCGCGGGTCGATCTCGAGTGGCCCGGCGCGGAGCGGGCCGCCGGCCGGACCGGCAGCCGGGGCGAGCGTGCCCTCGGCCCGGCGCATCACGGCGGCGATCCGGGCCAGCAGCTCGGCCCGCCCGAACGGCTTGGTCAGGTAGTCGTCGGCACCCAGGCCCAGGGCCCGGACCTTGGCCGTCTCGGCGCTCTCGCCGCTGACCACGATCACCGGCGCCGTGCCCAGGGCCCGGATCTGGCCGATCACCGAGAACCCGTCCGGGCCGGGCATCGCCAGGTCGAGCAGGACGACGTCGGGCGACTCCTCGCGGTAGCGGCGGACCGCCGTCAGCCCGTCGTAGGCGGTGATCACCTGGTGTCCCTCGGTGCCCACGAGGGCGGTGATCGCGCCGACCATGGCCGGGTCGTCGTCGACCACGAGGATGCGCAGCGGGCGCGGCCGGGTCACCCGCCGCCCTCCCGGATCCGGCTCACCGGCGCAGCTCAGACCGCCACCGCCGCCGGCAGGGCGACGACGAAGCGGGCACCGGCCGGCTCAGCCGGTTCGCACCACAGGTGGCCGCGCATCGACTCGGCCAGCCGTCGGGCGGCGAACAGCCCGATCCCGGAGCCACGGGCGGTGTGGGTGTCGCGCCGGGCGTACGGCTCGAAGATCCGCTCGCGCCACTCGGGCGGGATTCCCGGCCCCTCGTCGGCGACCCCGATCCGGACGATCCCCTCGACGAGCGACGTGTCGATCCTGATCGTCGTGCCCGGTGGCGCGTACTTGACCGCGTTCTCCACGAGGTGCTCGACGATCTGGCGCAGCCGCGGCGGGTCGGCCAGCACCTGGCGCCGGACGGTCGGTCGAAGCTCGACCCGGTGCTGGCGCAGGAGCGGGGTGAGTTCCTCGACCGTCTCGCCGAGGAGCGCGACGACGTCGGTCGGCACGACCTCCACCGGCTGGTCCTCGGTCTGGCGGACCGAGGCGAGGATCGAGTCGACCAGCCGGTCGAGGCGCTCGATCTGCTCGGTCGTGGCCCGATGCCACTCGGCCCGCAGGGCCCGGCGCTCGAGGTCACGTGATTCGCGGCCGTCGAGCTCGGGTTCCTCGGCCAGCAGGTCGGCGTAGGCCCGCACGACCGCCAGGGGTGTGCGCAGTTCGTGGGTGACGAGCGCGATCAGCTCGGTGCGGGCCTCGTCGATCGCGCGCAGCTGCTCGAGCTGCGCCTCGGCCTCGCGCTGGAGCCGGCCCTTCTCGACGATCCCGGCCAGGATGTCGGCGATCGCGCCGAGCTGCTGGACGTCATCGGGCGTGAAGTCGCGCGGCCGTTCGGTCTGGACGTTCAGGACGCCGACGACCTGGTCGTGCCACGAGAGCGGCACCGAGAGCATCGAGGCCACGAATCGCCGCTGGTCGAGGCCGCGGACCCACAGGAAGCGCGGCTCGGCGCGCACGTCGGGGATGACCATCGGGCTGCGTCGGGCGGCGACCAGGCCGGTGATCCCCTGGCCGAACGGGACGCGGGCGCGCCCGATCTGGTAGCGATCGAGGCCGGTCGTCGCGGCCAGGGTCAGGCGCTCGCCGTCGCGGTCGAGGAGGTAGAGCGACGAGACGTCGGCGTGGAGGGCGTCGCGCGTGCCGTCGACGACGATCTCGAGCAGTTCCTCCCACGTCCGGGCGGTCGTGGCCAGGCGCGCCACCTCGTGGAGGAAGCGCAGCCGTTCGATCTGTTCCTCGTGGCCGTCGTGCTGGTCCGCAGGTGCGGGCGGCGCGTCATCGGCGCCGCTCCCCGGGCGGTCGGCGGTCGTGGGGCTGTCGGCGGGCAGGGCGTGGCTGGCGCCGGTCAGGCGCCCGGTGCGGTCGGACGGGCCGGGTCTGGAGCTCGTCATGCTCACCACGATACAAGCCTATGGCGAACACGCCGGCCAAAGGTTGCGGGGTGGTTGCGGGCCGGTGCAGAGTCCGGACCGGCGGACCGCGCATCTCGATCGCCGCCCGGCAGGTCGCGATAGCGAGGATGCGGGCTCCGGGTCCGATGCCGGCCCTGGGCTGGGAACGGAGGGGTGGGGGACGGACCGCACCCCTCCGGGTTGGCGCGCGATCTGTTCGCGCGCGATCAGGTGGTCGCCGGGTCAGGCGCGCGCGCGGCGGACGAGGGCAGCCGCGAGCAGGCAACCCAGGGCGGCGGCCGCGAGCA
>CAYMBB010000235.1:0-4228 GCA_964388515.1 uncultured Anaerolineaceae bacterium | reverse complement strand
CGTCCGAAGACGCCCCAGTCGAACATCGAGTAGCCGCGGGTCAGCTCGCCCTGGGTCTCGACGTCGATGTGGTACGACGCGCTCCGGCGGACGATCGAGGGCTGGACCGCCACCAGGCAGGTGAGCGCGTCGGGGTGGGTGCTGCCCGGGATCCCGACGCTCTCGTCGAAGGCCAGGGTCGGCCCGTTGACGACATCGAAGAAGCGGGCCAGCGGCGTGCCGAGGGCGCGGATCCGGGCGAGCTGCTCCCGATCGAAGACCGCCTGGCGGAGGGTGAGGTCCCAGGTCACGACGGTCACCTCGAAGCCAGCCCGGAAGACGATCCGGGCCGCCTCGGGATCGACGTAGAAGTTGTACTCGGCCGCGGGCGTGATGTTGCCCCGGGCGTTGTTGCTGCCGCCCATCACGTACAGCGCGCGCAGCTTGCGGGCGAACTCGGGATCCCGCGCCACGGCCAGGGCGATGTTCGTCAGCGGCCCGATCGCCACCAGCGAGAGCTCACCCTGGTTCGCGTCGACGAGCCGGACGAGGGCGTCGACCGCGTGCTCGCGCTCCGGACGCTGGGCGGGCTCGGGCCACGTCGCGCCGCCCTTGCCGTCGAGATGGACGTATTCGGCGCTCACCCAGTCCCGGAGCAGCGGCCGGCGTGAGCCGGGAAAGACCGGCACGCTGCCGCCCCGGCCGGCCACCTCGAGGGTGATCAGGGCGTTCTTCACCTGCTGGTCGAAGGCGACGTTGCCGGCCACGATCGTGATCGCCTCGAGGCGCGCCTCGGGGTGCAGGAGGCCGACGAGGATCGCGAAGCAGTCGTCGGCGGCGGTGTCGGTGTCGATGATCAGGCGGGTCGGCACGGGATCCTCTCGGACTGGCAGGCTGGCGCTGGCGCTGGCGCTGGCGCTGGCGGCGATGATCTCAGATGACGGGCCTCGTCGCCGGGGCGACGTCGGCCAGCCTGGGCAGGCCAGGGATGACGCCCGGCCGGCCCACGCACCAGGCGCCGCAGCGGCAGCCGAGGGCGACCGCCTCCTCCAGCTCGATGCCCGACGCCAGGCCGAACGCGAACCCGGCGTTGAACGCGTCCCCGGCGCCGGTGCTGTCGACGACGGCCGGTGCGACCGGAGCCGGGACCGCGACGAGCTCCTCGCCGCGAGCGATCAGCGCGCCGCGCGCTCCGACCGTCATCACGACCGTCCGCCCGGTCGTGCGGGCGAGCGCCGTCGCCACCTCTTCCGCCTCCCCCTCGCCCCGACCGAGCAGTCGGCGCGCCTCGTGGAGGTTCGGGGTCAGGTAGTCGACGCTCGTCAGCACGGATGCCGGGAGCGGCTCGTCCGGCGCCGGCGCCGGGTTCAGGATCGTCGTCAGGCCGCGGGCACGGGCGAGCGCGAGGGCGGCGGCGGCGGCCGGAAGGGGGATCTCGAGCTGGACGAGGAGAACGTCGGCCCGGTCGAGGATCGCCGCCTCCCGCTCGACGTCCTCTGCCCGGAGCTGGCCGAGGGCGCCGGCGGCGATGACGATCCGGTTCTCGCCGGAGTCCTCGACGATGATCGCGCCGGCCATCGTGGCGCTGCCCGGCGGCCGGACGGCGACCGCGTCGACGTCCTCCTCCTCCCACAGCCGGAGCGCCCCGGGCGCGAAGTCGTCCTCGCCGAGGGCGGTAAGAAACCGGACCTCGGCCCCGAGGCGGGCCGCCCCGACCGCCTGGTTCGAGCCCTTGCCGCCGTGGTCGACCCGGAACGAGCGACCGTGGACGGTCTCCCCGGGGCCCGGGGCGACCGCGACGCTGAAGACGAGACCGACCCCGTAGCTGCCGACGACGGTGACACGGGGACGCCGGGGGGCGGTCACGGTGGGGGTGGCTGCGGGCCGGAACGACGGACGGCGCCCTCGCGGGCGCCGTCCGTCTCCGGGCTGAACCGGGGCATCAGGACTGGGGTGCGAGCCAGTCCGCGATCTTGATCTCGCCGGAGATGATCTTGGCCTTGACGGCGTCGATCTCGGTCTTGAGGTCGGCCGGCACCTTGTCCTCGAACTTGTGGAATGGAGCGAGCCCGACGCCCTCGTTGGACAGGGTGTTCACGAGCACGCCGCCCTTGAACGTCCCGTCCAGGGCCGCCTTGATCGCGCCCTTCACGCCGTTGTCGATCCGTTTCATGATCGAGGTCAGCATGATGTCCTGGTACTCGGGCGCGGAGAGCGCCTGGTCGACGTCGACGCCGATGAACATCACGTTGTTGCCGCTCTTGTTCGCGTCCTGGACGGCGGCCATCGAGCCGAGACCGACCGGGCCGGCGACGGCCATGATGATGTCGGCGCCTTCCTGGATGAAGCCCTCGGCCTGCTGGCGACCCTTGGCCGTGTCGCTGAAGTCACCGGTGAACGAGCCCTGCTTCTGCACCGGGTCCCAGCCCAGGAGCTTGACCTTCGTGCCCTTCTGCTTGTTGTAGTAGTTGATCCCGGCCGCGTAGCCATCCATGAACTGGGTGACCGGCGGGATGTTGATGCCGCCGTACGTGCCGACGATGCCGGTCTTCGACATCCCTGCCGACAGGTAGCCGGCCAGGAACGTCGCCTCGTCGATCTGGAAGACGATCCCGGCCACGTTCGGGAGCGGCGGATCGTAGGCGAAGTCGACGATCGCGAACTTCTGGTTCGGGTTCGCCTCGGCGGCCGCCTTCGTCGCGTCACCGAGCAGGAAGCCGACGGTGACGATGATGTCGCACTTCTCGTCGATGAAGGTCTGGATGTTCCGGGCGTAGTCGGTCTCGGCGGTCGACTCGAGGAACTTGATCTGGGCGAGATTGAATTCCTTCTGGGCCTGCTGGACGCCCTCCCAGGCGTTCTGGTTGAAGCCCTTGTCGTCGATCCCGCCGGTGTCGCTGACTTCGCACGCCTTGAACGCCGCCGGGGCGGGCGTGGGGGCTTCGGTCGGGGCAACCGACGGGGCGACCGAGGGCGCCTCGCTCGGCGAGGCCGAGGGGGCCGTCGTCGCTGCCCCCGAACAGGCGGCAAAGACGATCGATGCCGTGGCCAACAGGCCAACAAGCGCGCGCGTGGTCCGCAAGGTGGTCTCCTCCAATGCTGAGGTGCGATACTGGTGCACCCGATGTCGCCGGCGAGTGGTGGATGGGCTCGCCGGTCGGTCGTGGGGCAGGTCCCGGCCCGGTTCACGTGTCGTCCGGGGGACCGCCGGCCACGCTCGGCCCACAGTATGCACATCCGACGAGGCCTCGTGCAATGCATTCACGACCGCTCCGCAGGCACCACCGGCACCCTTCTCCGGGGCACGACCCGGCTGGCAGCCGGAGTGCGTCGTGAGCGCCGAGGAACGC
The DNA here is from genome assembly GCA_964388515.1 of uncultured Anaerolineaceae bacterium. Lineage (GTDB taxonomy): Bacteria > Chloroflexota > Limnocylindria > Limnocylindrales > CSP1-4 > JAKAHU01. Next base: position 899 of record CAYMBB010000235.1, on the reverse strand, counting down.
GCCCGGGCCCGAGCCTTCCTCGACCTCCAGGAGGGTCGGGGGGACGTCCCCCTGCTGGACGAGGCCGGGATCGCCGAGCTCCTCCGAACCGCCCGCCGGATCGCCGTGATCGGCGCCTCGGACGACCCGTCGCGGCCGTCGCACGACGTGCTCCGCTACCTCGTCCGGGCCGGCTACGACTGCCTGCCGGTCAACCCGAACGCCCGCGAGGTCGCCGGGCTGCGCGCCTGGCCCTCGCTCGCCGAGGCGGTCGAGGCGACCGGCCCGGTCGACATCGTCGACGTCTTCCGCCGGGCCGGCCAGTGCGCCCCGCACGCGGCCGAGGCGGTCGCCGCCGGGGCGCGCTGCCTCTGGCTCCAGCTCGGGATCGTCGACTGGGAGGCGGCCAGGATTGCCGCCTCCGGCGGCCTGGCCGTGGTCATGGACCGCTGCACGAAGATCGAGCACCAGCGCCTGGTGCGCGGCTGAGCGGGCGGTGCGGTCCGGCGGCCATCCGTCGGCCCCTGTCCGCGTCGCCCCTGCCCGGTGTCCGCGTCGCCCCCGCCCGGCTGCAGGCGCGCGGGTCAGGCCTGGCCGACGAGGAAGCCGAGCAGGACGAGCAGGAACCCGGCCACGACGATCCCCGCCCCGGCCCGGATCTGGCGGCGGAGGATCTCCATCGCCACCGAGCCCCCGGTCGAGGACGAGCCGCGGACCCCGCCCCGCCAGGCCTCGTAGCGGGCGACGTTCTCGTCGGCCGCCTTCAGCTCCCGGTAGCGCCGCCAGGGCCCCCGGACGCGGGCCGAGCCGACGACGATCATGGCCGTCCCGACCGCCCAGAGCAGGAGGCTGAGCGGACCCATCAGCCCCCGTGCTCCCCGAGCCGCCGCCGGAGCACCTCCCCGACCAGCGCCGCGTTC
>CAYMBB010000234.1:2690-4274 GCA_964388515.1 uncultured Anaerolineaceae bacterium | reverse complement strand
CGGGAACGCCGCCGCGCGGAGCAGGCCGGCCGCGATCGCGATCGCCAGGGCGTAGCCGAGCGCGGCCGTGGCCGCGGACCGCAGGCGGGTCACGCGCAGGGCGGCGAACCGGTAGCCGACCAGGAACGCGACGAGCCCGTCGGCCAGGGCGAGGATGACGAGTGACTGCTCGGACAGGGCGGGCGTGGCCGGAGACCCGACCGGCGCCGGCTCGACCAGGCCACCGGGCACGAGCGCCGCGACGCCGGTGAAGGCGAGGAAGGCGGCGAGCAGGCCGAGGGCGAGCAGGATCGTCCGGTCGACCGGGGTGGGACCCTTGGCCCGGCCGAGGATACGGATCTCGATCCGCAGGCAGGCATCGATCAGCAACCCCGCCCCCAGGACGGCGGGCACGAGCAGGAGGCCGGGCGGGACGAGGCGGAGCACCCCGAGCCCGGCGACCGCGGCCACCGCCGGCGTGACCAGCGATTCGACCGGGACCCCTTCGGACAGCGTCTCGCCGAGCACCTGGAGCGTCCCGACGAGCATCAGCGCCAGGAGCAGCCCGGCGACCGCCCAGGCGGCCGGGCCGTCGACGAGCCGCGAGAGGGCGACGACGGTGGTCGCCAGGACGACGAGCTCGCGGCGTGCCTGGCGCTGACGCTCGCTCACTTCACCCGCTCCGGCTTTGCCGCCAGCCAGGTGAGCAGGTCGGCCCGGGAGCGGGTGTTCAGGACGTTCGACGGCCCGAGCCAGGCCCGTCGGGCCTGGGCGACCGCCCAGCGGACGGAGTCGAGCTCCTCGGTCCGGTGGGCGTCAGAGTCGATCGCCAGGATGCAGCCCGCGGCGGCGGCGACGCGCGCCCGCTCGTCGGACAGGTCGAGCCGGTGATCGGAGCCGTTCATCTCGAGTGCCGTCCCGGTCCGGGCCGCCTCGGCGAAGACCGCCTCCCAGTCGAGGTCGAGGTCCTCGCGCTCCTGGATCATCCGCCCGGCCGGGTGGCCGATGACGTCGACGTGGGGATTGCGAATCGCGCCCAGGACTCGCCCGGTCAGCTGCTCGCGCGGCTGCCTCCGCCCGACGTGGAGCGAGGCGACGACGAGGTCGAAGCGGGCGAGGACGTCGTCGTCCAGGTCGAGCCGGCCGTCGGCGCGGATCTCGAGCTCGCAGCCGTGGAGCAGCCGGAAGCCCTCGGCGGGCGTCTCCGGCGGGGCCGTCCCGTCGGCCTCCTCGCGGGCGAACCGCTCGTTCAGCCCGGCCACGATCCGGCGCTGGACCTCGAAGCGCTCCGGGGTCAGGCCGCGCGCGATGGCGAGCGAGACGGTGTGGTCGGTGAGCACGAGGTACGCGTAGCCGCGCCGGCGGGCCGCCTCCGCCATCGCCTCGATCTCGTGGACACCGTCGGACCAGTCGGAATGGCTGTGACAGTCGCCGCGCAGGTCCCCGAGCCGGACGAGCTCCGGCAGGCGGCCGGCGAAGGCGGCCTCGATCTCGCCCCGGTCCTCGCGCAGCTCGGGCTCGATGAACGGCAGACCGAGGAACCCGTACGCCTCCGCCTCGGTCGGGAACGTGCGCAGCTCGGCGGCCGGACCGGTCAGCGGCTCG
>CAYMBB010000234.1:0-2590 GCA_964388515.1 uncultured Anaerolineaceae bacterium | reverse complement strand
CCGGTCAGCGGCTCGCCGTCCGGGCCGGTCAGCGGCTCGCCGTCCGGGCCGAGCCGAAGGTAGCCCTTCTCGGACAGGCTCCAGCCGCGGTCGCGGGCGAGGCTGCGCAGGTGGACGTTGTGCTCCTTCGAGCCGGTGAAGTGGATGAGGTACGTCCCGGCCTCCCCGGGCGGCATGATCATCAGGTCCACCTGGGGGCCGTCGCGCAGCTGGATCGACGCCTTGTGGGTGCCGGCGTTGATCACCTGGGCAACCCCTGGCAGGGCGGTGAAGCGGCTGATCAGCCCGACCGGATCGTCGGTCTCGGCGAGGAGGTCGAGGTCGCCGATCGTCTCGCGCCGGCGGCGAAACGAGCCGGCCGGGACGAGCTGGCGCAGCCCCGGGCTGTCGCGCAGCGCCGCCTCCAGCTCGTCGACGAACCGCTCCGCGGTCCCGAGAAGCATCCGGCGCTGGCGCGACTCGAGCCGGGCGATCCCGTCGAGGATCGACTGCTCGCTCTTCTCCGAGAGCCCGCGGACCGTGCGCAGGCGACCGGCCTCGGCCGCCCGCCGGAGCTCCTCGAGACTCTCGATGCCGAGCGTCTCGTACAGGATCCGGACCGTCTTCGGGCCGACGCCAGGAATGTCCAGAAGCTGGAGCAGTCCCTGGGGGACCTCCGCCCGGAGGCGGTCGTAGAAGCCGAGCCGGCCGGTCCGGACGATCTCGTCGATCTTCTCGCTGATCGCCTGGCCGACGCCCGGGATCTTGGGCGGCCGGCCCTCGCGATAGGCGCGGGCGACCTCGAGCGGGCTGTGCGCGATCGCGTCGGCGGCGCGGTGGTAGGCGACCGTCTTGAACACGAGCTCGCCCTTGACCTCGAGCATGTCGCCGATCTCGTGGAAGATCCGCGCCAGCTCGTCGTTCGTGGGCAACGGCGGCGCGGCGGGCGGCGCGGCGGGCGGCGGCTCGGGCGGGGCGTCCGCGGTCACGCCATCGGCGGGCGGGGCGGCGTGCGGGGCGTCCGCGGTCACGCTATCGGCGGGCGGCGCGGCGGGCGGGGCGTCGCGGGACGGCTGTTCGGTGGCCATGCTGGGACGATGGTAGAGGCGCACGCCGCTCGGTGCGCGGTGCCGGGCGGAATGACCGGCGGACGAGTCCGGTCGCGCGCCCGGCGCGAGGCCCGGGCCTATGCCGCGACGACCCGGTCGCGGCCCGCCCGCTTCGCCCGGTAGAGCGCCCGGTCGGCCTGGGCGACGATCTCGGCGATCGGCTCGTCGGGATCCGAGGCGACCGCGACCCCGACCGAGACGCTCACCGGCCCGACCCCCTCGGCCGAGAGATCGAGGGCCCGGACGGCGCGCCGGACGCGCTCCCCGACCTCGACCGCCACGCCCGGTGCCGGGTTGCGCAGCAGGACCACGAACTCCTCGCCGCCGTAGCGGGCGGGGACGTCGTCGTCGCGGACGGCCGACGCGATCGCCCCGGCGACCTCGCGCAGCACCCGGTCCCCCACCGCATGGCCGTACTGGTCGTTCAGCGCCTTGAACCGGTCGATGTCGATCATCAGGATGCCTACCGCGTCGTTCGCCCGGCGGCGCCGGCCGACGAGCCCGCAGACCTCGTCGAAGTAGCGCCGGTTCGGCAGCCCGGTGAGCGCGTCCGTCGTGGCGCGCACCTCGGCGGCCCGATGCGAGTAGGCCCGGGCGAGCGCGGCCGATGCCTCACCGGCGGCACCGGCCAGGAGCCGGCCCGCGGCGGCCGGCCACGGATCGTCGGTCCGGCGCGAGATGACGATCGCCCCGATCACGCCGGTCGAGGTCTCGAGCGGGGCGACGAGTGTGTTCCGCAGCCCGTAGACGACGCGCACGCGCCGGGCAAGCTGCTCCGCCAATCCCTCGACCCACCCGCCGCTGCTCCTCCGGCCGGCCGCGACCGGATCCTCGAGATCGGAGACCGGCAGGATCGTCGTCGAGGTCGGCGCGCCGCCCCGGGTCGTGACCAGCGTCGCCTCGAGCAGCCCGGTGTTCGGTCGCAGGCGGACGACGACGATGTGGTCGGCGCCGGTCATCTCGCCCAGCTCCTCGACGATCGCCTCGACGATCGCGTCCGGCGAGATCGAGCGCGACAGCCCCTGGAGGATCCGGGCAAAGCTCTCGACCTCGCCCCGCCGGCGCAGTTCGAGCGCCCCGACCGCCTGGCGGTGAACCAGGGCCGCCCCGCCCGCGACCACGACGAGCAGCGGGACGATCGGGCGCAGGAACGCCGGGCCGCCGGCGATCAGGTCGAGCAGGGCGATCGACCCGAGGATGATGAACGAACCGACGAGGAGCCGCCACGCCCGCCGGATGCGCTGTTCCTGCGGGTCGCTGGGGTGCGGTGCTGGTGACTCTGGGGCGGTCACGTCGGCCACAGCATGAGCCGCCGGCGAGGCCCCGTCCAGCCGTCGCGGGGAGTACCTGCGGTGGGTGGCGGATGGTACTTCTGTACTACGGGAGGACAGCGGCTGCACCCCGGCGCGGCCGCCGCTCGCCCGCGCGCCGCTCGCCCGCCCGCGGCCCGGCGGCGCGGCGGGGCGGCGGCCGGGCGTCCCGGCCGGCACGCCCTGGGGCGG
>CAYMBB010000233.1:0-4287 GCA_964388515.1 uncultured Anaerolineaceae bacterium | reverse complement strand
ACCATCCTGATCCTCCTCGCCCGGGTGGATCCGGTGGACGTCTTCGCCGAGATCGAGTGGCCGACGCTCTTCTTCTTCGTCGGGCTGTTCATGCTCGTCGGCGGCGTCGTGCGGGTGGGTCTCGTGGCCAGCGCCGCCGACCTCCTGCTGCGCCTGACCGGCCAGGACCAGGCGGTCGCGACGATCGGGCTGCTCTGGCTGTCGGGGATCGCCTCGGGAGTGATCGACAACATCCCGTACACGACCGCGATGATCCCGGTCGTCGAGCGGCTCGGACAGGACGGCCTGCGCACGGAGCCGCTCTGGTGGTCGCTCGCGCTCGGCGCGAGCCTGGGCGGGAACGCGACGCTCGTGGGCGCCTCGGCCAACATCGTGGTCGCCAACCTCGCGGCCCGGGCTGGCCATCCGATCGGATTCGGGACCTTCCTGCGCTACGGCATCCTCGTCGTCGCCTGTTCGCTCGCGATCAGCAGCCTCTACCTCTGGCTCCGCTTTCTCGCCTGACAGGGAGAATCGACCCGATGCCGATCGTCTCGCTCGTCCTGCCGCCCCTCGCGTCACCCGGCGCCCTGGCCGGGGCAGCCGCTCCGCTCGGCGTGCTCGTCGGCCTGTTCGTCCTGCTCGTGGGTGCGAAGGCCGGCGAGGAGCTCGCCCGACGCCTCGGCCAGCCCGCCGTCGTCGGGGAGCTGCTCGGCGGCTTCGTCGTCGGTCCGCATGCGCTCGGGCTGGTGACGCCCGGGGAGTCGGCCGCGGTGTTTGCCGAGATCGGGGTCGTGATCCTGCTCTTCTCGGTCGGGCTCGAGGTGCGGCTCGACGATCTCCTCGCGGTCGGGCGCGCGGCGGTCCTCACCGCGGTCGTGGCCATGGTTCTGCCGATCGTGGCCGGGCTGGCGATCGGGCTCGTCACCGGCGAGACCATGGGGACGGCGAGCTTCGTCGGGCTCGCCCTCGCCGCGACGAGCATCGGGATCACGAGCCGTGTCCTGGCCGAGATGCGCGTCCTGGACCGTGCCTTCGCCCGGATCGTGCTGGGGGCCGCCGTCGTCGACGACATCCTCGCCCTCGTCCTGATCGGCGTCGTCTCGGGCCTGTCGCGGGGCGACCTGTCCGCCTCCACCCTGCTCGTGGCCGTGTCGGCGGTCGGCCTGGTCGGTCTCGGCTTCGCGGCTGCCCGGCGGGCGCGAGGGCTGCCGCGGGAGGCCTTCACCTGGCCGCTGTTCGCCGACTCGCCGCTCGTCCCCTCGTTCGTCGTGATGCTCGGCCTCGCCCTCGTCTCGGCGGCGCTGGGACTGGCGGCGATCATCGGGGCGTTCATCGCCGGGCTGATCGTGGCCGAGACCGAGGCGCGCGAGGAGGTCGAGCACGAGATCGGCAGCCTGGCGGCGATCTTCGCCCCGTTCTTCTTCGCCGTGACCGGAGCGGCGGTCGACCTCGGGGCGCTGCTCGACGCGCCGGTCGCGATCGTCGCCCTCTCCCTGGCGGTCGTCGGGGTCGCGACGAAGTGGCTGGGCGGGATCATCGGCGCGCGGCGGATCGGCTGGTGGGGCGCGACGACGGTCGGGATCGGGATGGTGCCCCGCGGCGAGGTCGGGATCATCGTCGCGAACCTGGGGCTGGCCGAGGGTCTCCTGAGCGGCGCCCTCTACAGCGCCGTCGTGGCCGCCGTCGTCCTGACCACGATCGTCGCCCCGTTCCTGCTCAAGTGGGCAGTTCCGCGGGCCATTGCCGAGCACGCCGACGACGCCCAGGACGCCACGGCCGGGGCGTGACCGGGGACCCCGCCGGGCCGGGGGCCGGGGTCGTTCAGCGACGCCGGAACAGGCCTCGCCGATCCGCCGCCTCGGACCCGGCCGTCCGGCGCCGACCGGTCCGCCGCAGGAGCGCGTCGATCTCGGCGCGATACGGCCGCCCGATCGGTGCCCGGTCGAGCCATTCGAGGTACTCGAGATCCCGCCGGGCGATCTCGCCCAGCGACCAGCCGGCGTAACGCCCGAAGTTCAGGACGCTGCCCGACGGGCGGCCGGGTGGTGGCCCGGCGGCGGGGCCGTGGCTGGCACGGGCAGCGCTCGTGTCATCGACCTGCGTGGCCGCGCGACCTTCGGCCGCCGGATCCTCCGTCGCGCGTCGCTCGGCCGTCCGCCTCTCCGCCGCGCGTCGAGCCCGGTCGTGCTCGGCCCGACGGGCCGGGTCGCCGAGGATCTCCCAGGCTCGGTTGAGCGCGGCCATCCTCGCGCCAGCCTCCGGGCCGGCGGACAGGTCGGGGTGATGTTTCCGGGCCAGCCGACGATAGGCGGCCTGGATGACCTCCAGGTCCGCTTCCGGGTCGACCTGGAGCACCTTGTACGGGTTGAACTCGTCAGGCATCGGGCGACCCCGGCGACGCCGCTGGCCCGGGGACGGTCGCTGCCCCGGGGACGGCCGCTGCTCCGGGGGATCCCGGCGACCCCGGCGACCCGGCCGTTACCGCTCGCTCCAGCGACCCCGATGGCCCGGACGGCACCGGGCTCAGGCGCCGGAAGAGATGGCGGAAGACGTCGCGTCCGGCCGCCGTGACCGGCAGGGCCAGGATCGCGCCGAGCAGGCCCGCGATCGTCCCCCCGACGATCAGCGCGAAGACGACCGCGCCGGGATGGAGCTGGACCGCGTCGCCCTGGATCTTGGGTACGAGGATCGCGTTCTCGACCTGCTGGATCGCGAAGTAGAGGACGAGCACCGCCAGCGCGGCCTGGGGCGAGATCGTGATCGCCACCAGCAGCGGCGGGACTGCCGACAGGATCGGGCCGATGATCGGCAACAGCTCGAGGAACCCGGCCAGGACGGCGAAGAAGAGCGCGAACCGACCGAACACCGGGTCGACCCACCCGTTCAGCACGAGCAGGCCGGCGAACGTGGCCAGGCCGACCGTCAGCCCGAGGATCAGCTGCCCGCGCACCCAGCGCCCGAGGACCTCGTCGACGATGTCGATGATCGCCCAGGCGTCGGCGCGCCACTCGGGCGGGAGCGAGCGATCGAAGGCGGCCGTCAGAGCCGGTCGATCCTTGAGCAGGTAGAAGACCCAGAACGGGATGATGAAGAAGCCGAAGATCGTGCTCACGAACCCCGCCAGCGAGCCGAAGACGGGCAGCAGGATCGAGGGGTCGAAGCCGCCCAGCCCCTGGCCAAGGTCGGCGAGCGTCCGGTCGAGGAAGTCGCGCACCTGGGGCGGAAGCTGGAGTCCCTCGTACGAGGCGCTGATCCGCCGGGCGAGCGCGTCGAACGACTTCAGCAGCTCGGGCAGGTTCTTGACGAAGTCAGCGAGCTGGCGGACGAGCGGCTGGAGGGTGATGTTCAGGAGCTCGATGACGCCGACGATGGCGACTGCGTAGACGACCAGGATCGCCAGCCAGCGCGGCAGCCGGACCGGCCCGACATGGAGGCGGGAGAGACGCTCGACCGGCGGGTCGAGCAGGTAGACGAGCAGGAGCCCGACGATGAACGGGGTGAGCGCCTCCCGCCCGAGGTAGAGGAGGACGCCCACGACGGCCGCGGCGGCAAGCACGAGCGCGACGCGGGGCGTCGGTGGACGGAGCCGCTGATCCCGGGCTGGGACCGGGCCCTGGGTGTCGATCGGGGCGGTATCTCCCCCGGGCCGGGCGAGTTCCTCCATCGTGGGGCAGACTACCAGACGTGATCGACCGAGCTGACCCCGATGGCTGAGGTCCGCCAGCGGTGGCGGCTGTTCGTCCGCCGGGGTGAGGCCGGGCGCGAGCTCGCCCACCGGGACATCGAGGCGCTCTGGGCGGAGGGCCTGGCCCGTGCGGGCGTGCCGGTGGCGATGACCGAGGGCGCCCGACCGCGGCCGCGGATCGCCTTCGCCGCGCCGGTCCCGGTCGGCCTGACAGCGGCGTGCGAGCCGATCGACCTGTTCCTGGCCGAGCGCCTGACGATCGCGGACCTGCGCGACCGGCTGCTGGCCGCCTTGCCGCCGGGCCACGAGCTGGTCGACATGCACGACGTCTGGACCGGCGAGCCCTCGATCGCCGGCCGGGTGACCGCCGCCGACTACCGGGCCGAAGTTGGCGGGGTCGAGCCGGCCGAGCTCCGGGAGGCGGTGTCGCGGCTGCTGGGGGCTCGTCACCTGGAGCGGCCCAGCCGGAAGGGCGAGGCCGGGCGAACGTACGACCTGCGGGCGCTGATCGTGGAGCTCGAAGTTCGGCCTGGCGCGGGCCCTGGGGCGGTTTCGGGTGCCGCGGCGGTTCCGGGGGCCGCGACGGTTCCGGGGCCGGACCTGCTCCTCTGGATGCGCCT
>CAYMBB010000232.1:0-4306 GCA_964388515.1 uncultured Anaerolineaceae bacterium | reverse complement strand
GCGGCGAGGGCGGCCCGCAGGGCGGGTTCGAACGCCGCATCGTCGGCCACCCGGACCCCGTGCGCCCCGCACGCCTCGGCGACGGCCGCGAAGTCGACCGGGCCAAGCTCGGTGCCGACGCCGAGGCCGGCGCCGCGCGCCGCCTGGTGGGCGCGGATCGTCCCGTAGCGCTCGTTGTCGAAGACGAGGGCGACGAGCCGGAGCCGTTCGCGGACGGCGGTCTCGAGCTCGCTCATCGTCATCGCGAACCCGCCGTCGCCGGCGAGCGCGACGACCGGCCGGTCGCGGTGGACGAGCGCGGCGGCGATCGCGGCCGGCAGCCCGTAGCCCATCGCGCCCGAGGTCGGGCCGACGAACGTGCCCGGCCGGCGGAACCGATAGCCGCGCGCCGCCCACTGCCCGAAGTTGCCAGCGTCGGTGGTCAGGATCGCCTCGGCCGGCAGGAGACAGCCGAGGGTCGCCACGACCTGCCCGGGGTGGACGCCCGGTCCGTCCCAGCTCCCGCCGTCCACGACGCTCGCCTGCTCCCAGGCCGCGCGGTCGGCCACGTTCGCGGCCCGGCGCGCCTTGAAGCTCGCCGCCTCGTGGACCGCCCCCGCGAGCTGCTCGCGCGCGGCGCGCAGGAACGTCCGGGCATCGCTCGGGACCGCGATGTCGGGCGCCGGGAGACCGGCCGCCGCCCGTCGCGGCTCGACGTCGACGTGTGCCCAGCGCGTGCCTGGCGCCGGCACGGCGTAGTCGAACGAGGCGACCTCGCTGAGCCGGGAGCCGATGACCAGGACCGCGTCCGCGGCGAGCAGTCGCTGGCGCACCGTCGCCGGGGCGCCGTAGCCGCTCATCCCCAGGTAGAGCCGGTGATCGTTCGGGAAGACGTCCGGCCGGCGCCAGGCGGCGATCACCGGGACCTCGAGGATCTCGGCCAGGCGGACGAGCTCGGAGGTGCCTCGGGCACGCAGGATGCCCCCGCCGGCGAGGATCACCGGCCGGCGCGCGTCGGTGAGCAGGTGGAGCACCGCTCGCAGCTCGTCCGCGTCGGGCGGCGGGGCCGTCATCCGGCGCGCGACCGGCGGACCGGCGTCGCCGACCGGCTCATCGAGCAGGTCCTCGGGCAGCGAGAGCAGGACCGGGCCCGGGCGCCCCGACACCGCCCGGCGGATCGCCTCCTCGACCGCGGCCGGGAGCGCCTCGGTGCGCTCGACCTCGACCGCCCACTTGGCGAGCCGACCAAACGATTCGACCTGGTCGACCTCCTGGAACGCCTCCCTCCCCCGCCGGTCGCGCCGAACCTGGCCGACGATCGCGAACATCGGCGTCGAGTCCTGGCGGGCGGTGTGGATGCCGATCGCCATGTTCGCCGCCCCGACGGCCCGGGTCCCGAGACAGGCCGCGGGCCGGCCGGTCAGCTGGCCGTACGCCTCGGCCATGAACGAGGCGGCGCCCTCGTGGCGGGCCGCGACGACCCGGATCCCGGCCCCCTCGAGAGCCTCCAGCAGGCCGAGGAAGCTCTCCCCGGGCACCGTGAAGGCGTACTTCACGCCCGCCGCCCGGAGCGCGTCGGCGACGTACCGTCCGGCGCTCACCGGCTCGCGCCCTGGGCCCACCGGCTCGGGCGCGGGCTCCGGCTCGGGCATGGGCGCGGGCTCGGCGCCCTGGGTCGCCGGCCCTGCCACGGCGCTCGGCGCCACCGGCGCGGGCTCGGCACCCTCGGTCGCCGGCACGGGCTCTGGGCCCGGAGTCTCGGGCTCGGGCCCGGCCGCCGTCGGCGCCGGTTCTGGGGCGGTCGTCTCGACCTCGTGCTTCGAAGCGGCGTCCACCTCGGCGGCATTCGCCGGGGGCGTCGACTCGGCCACGAGGCCCTCGAGCTGCGGGTCGGTCATCTCGTCATCCACCACGTGCTGTCGATCGATCGATGGACGCCCCTCGACGGGCGCCCTTGACTCAACGGTAGTTCTCGAACTGGAGCGGCACCGGCTCGTCGAGCTCGCGCAGGCGGGCGATCACCCGCTGGAGCTCGTCCTTGCTCTTGGCTGAGACCCGGATCGCATCCCCCTGGACCTGGGGCCGGACCTTCGGGAACTCCTCGCGGATCAACCTGACGAGCTTGCGCGCGAGCTCCTCGCTCAGGCCGCGTCGCAGGCCGATCCGCTGGCGGACGCGATTGCCGCCGGCGGGCTCGACCTTGCCCCAGTCGAAGATCTTGAGCGAGAGGTTGCGCCGGACCGCCTTCGACTCGATCAAGTCGCGAACCGCCTTGGCCCGGAATTCGTCGTCGGTGACCAGAACGAGCTCGTCCTTGGCCTGCGTCAGCTCGACCCCGACGCCCTTGAAGTCGTAGCGCTGCTGGACCTCGCGGCGGACCTGGTCGAGTGCGTTGCGCAGCTCCTGCTCGTCAAAGTCGCTGACGACGTCAAATGAGACTTCACCGGCCATCGAACCTCCTTTCGGCTCGTCACGGCCCGTCGCGGGCCGTGCGCCGGGCCTCGGACCCCAGTATGCCCGGATGGCGCCGTTCCCGGTGGGGCGGCCGCGCCGGGGCGCCCGCACCGCGGCGCCGATCCGGCCGCCGATCCGGCCGCCGGCGCGGGTCACGGCGAACGAGTGGCTGATCGACCCCGCTCGAGCGCCTCGAGCAGCAAGCCGGCGATCCGGTAGCTCCGACCGCCGCCCATGACGAGCACGACGTCGCCCGGCCGAACCTCGCCGGCGAGCCAGGCCGCGGTCGCCTCGACCGGGCCCGGGGCAGCGACGGGGATCCCCGGCCGGCGCCGGGCGACCGCCTCGGCGAGCGCCGCGGCCGAGGTGATCGAGGTGTCCGGGTCGCGACCGGGCCAGATGTCGGCGACCGCGACCGCGTCGCCCGCGGCGAGCGCCTCGGCGAAGGCATCGAGCAGGGCCGCCGTGCGGTGGTACGTGAGCGGCTCGTACACCGCCCAGACCCGCAGCCCGGGCTCGCGCTGGCGGACGGCGGCGATCGTCTCGCGGATCGCGGTCGGGTGATGGCCGTAGTCGTCGTAGACGATCACCCCGGCCGCCTCGCCCCGCCGCTCGAGGCGTCGGCCGATCCCCGGGAAGCTCGCCAGGCCGGCGACGATCGCACCGGGCGAGAGGCCGAGCCGCTCGGCCGCGGCGGCGACGCAGAGCGCGTTCGCGGCGTTGTGGCGACCGGCGGTGGGCAGCCTGACCGTGAGTGGTCCGGCGAGCGGGTCGAGCCCGTGGAGTTCGAGCCCGGTCCCCTCCGGCGGGCTGGCGACGAGCCGCCCGAACAGGGTTCGGGCCGGACGTCCGGCCCGACCGAAGCGTCCGGCGATCCCCCGCCCGTAGCCGGCGAGCCGTTGCCGCGCCTGGTCGACGAGCGCGACCGCGACGACCTCGCCGGGCCAGTCGGCGAGCCCGTCGAGCAGCCGCTCGACGCCCGGATCGGCCACGTTGGCCACCAGGGTCGGCTCCCCTCCCCCGTTCCTCGCCGCCGCGAGCAGCCAGGTCGTGAACGCCGCGATCACCGCGTCGAGGTCCGCGAACACGTCCGGGTGGTCCCACTCGAGGCTCGTGACCAGGGTGACCGAGGGACGGTACGGGTCGAAGTTCCCGGCGTACTCGTCGGCCTCGACGACGAACGTCGCTCCCCTCCCCCAGCGCGCCGTGGCCGCGGAGTGGCCGGTGATCGAGCCGGGCAGGAGCGCCCCGACGAAGGCGGCGGGGTCGGCCCCGGCGGCGGCCAGGAGGTGGACGAGCCAGCCGGCGGTCGTGCTCTTGCCGTGGGTGCCGGCGACGCCGACGAGGCGGCGCCCTGACGCCGCGTCGGCGACGACCTGCTGCCACGGTTCGAGCGCCACGCCTCGCTCCCGCGCGGCCACGAGCTCGGGGTGGTCCGGCGCTACCGCCGTGAGGGCCTTCGTCACGGCCAGCCGATCCGGCGCCGGAGGGTTCGTCACGTGGGCCGGGTCGTGGCCCCACGCGAGCGTGATGCCGGCCGCCTCAAGCGGTGGCGTGTCGGGCGATGGCCCGCCCGCACCGCAGCCGACGGCCCAAGCGCCGGCGTGACGGGCGAGGCGCGCGGCGGCGCCCGCCCCGGCCCCCCGGGCGCCGGTACCGGGGAATGCTTCCCAGGGCGCGAGCCCCCGGGCACGCCACCGCCCGCGTCCGGGCGATGCGGGCCGCGGTGGGCGGGGAGGTGCCGCGCGTGGGGGCGGGGCGCGAGGCCGGGGGGGCGGTGAAGGCGGCCACGATGGCCCGGCTCGACGTCCTGCTCGGGCAGCTCGAGGCACAGGTCGCCGCGCGCGGCGGGGTCGTGCACTGGGCCCGCGAC
>CAYMBB010000231.1:1243-4311 GCA_964388515.1 uncultured Anaerolineaceae bacterium | reverse complement strand
GAGCAACGATCACTTCCTGCCGCTCGTCAGCGGCCCCGACGGTGTCGTCGAAGGACTCGAGGGGCCGATCTTCGAGGGCTGGTCGGTCCTCGCCGGCTGGGCCGCGGCGACGAAGCGGATCCGTCTCGGCTGCCTCGTCAGCGGCGTCGCGTACCGTCACCCGGCACTGCTGGTGAAGATGGCCACGGCGCTCGACCACATGAGCGGCGGGCGGATCACGCTCGGGATCGGGGCCGGCTGGTTCGAGCGCGAGCACCGGGCGTTCGGCTTCCCGTACCTGCCCGTCCGTGAGCGGCTCGACCGGCTCGAGGAGGCGGCGACGATCGTGCGCGGGCTGCTCGACGGGGAGCGGGTCACGTTCGCCGGGCGCTGGTACACGGTCGAGGGCGCGCGCAACGACCCGCCGCCGGTCCAGGCCCGGCTGCCGCTGCTCATCGGCGGGAGCGGCGAGCGGCGGACGCTCCGGATCGTGGCCCGCCAGGCCGATGCGTGGAGCGCGGACGGCGGCGATCCCGGGCTGCTCGCCCGCAAGGGCGCCGTGCTCGATGCGCACTGTCGGGCGGAGGGTCGCGACCCGGCCTCGATCCGCCGCACCGCCGGCCAGCCGCCGGCGCTCGTCCGCCCGACGCGCGACGAGGCGGTCGCGACCCTGGCCGAGATCCTGTCCCGGCACGGCATGCCCTGGACGATGGCCCTCTCGACCGCGTTTGCCTCGCCGTTCGTGGGGACCGTGGACGAGGTGGTCGCGGCCCTTCGCGCGGTCCGGGCCGCCGGGATCGAGGAAGTGATGTTCGACCTCCCCCTGCCGCTCGACCGGCCGACGCTCGAGGCGCTGGCCGGACCGGTCCGCAAGCGGCTCGCCTGAGGTGGGGGAGGGATCGGCCGTGACAGGAACGCGACGGTTCGGTGCCCAGAGCATGACCGCGCCGCTCGTCGAGGTGCTCGTGAAGCGGCCCGGGCCGGCCTTCGGGGCGGCCTTCGACGACCCGGCCCACGGCTTCCCCCACCCGGTCGATCTCGAGCGCGCCCGGGGCGAGCACGACGCGTTCGTCGACCTGCTCGTCCGGCTCGGGGTGACCGTCCAGGAGCTCGGCGCCGAGAACGACAGTCCCGACCTGGTCTACCAGTTCGACCCGCTCCTGGTCACCGACCGCGGGGCGATCCCGCTCCGCTCCGGCAAGCCGAACCGGCGCGGCGAGGAGATGCTCGTCGAGGCCTGGACGCTGGCCCACGGGATTCCGACCCTCGGCCGGATCGTTGCCCCGGGCACCGTCGACGGGGGTGACACCTTCTGGCTCCGACCCGACCTGCTGTGCGTCGGCCGCTCGCTCCGGACGAACGACGCCGGGGCGCGCCAGCTCGCCGCCCTGGTGGGCGGTGACGTCCGGACCTTCGACCTCCCGTACTGGCGTGGCCCGGCCGAGCTCGTCCACCTCCTGAGCGTCATCTCGCCGGTCGCCGACGATCTCGCGGTCGTCCACCTGCCGCTCCTGCCGGCCGGGCTCTGGGAGCTCCTCGGGGAGCTCGGGATCCGGACGATCGAGGTGCCGCCGGAGGAGTATCCGACCCTCGGCTGCAACGTCCTCGCCGTCCGCCCGGGGGTCGTGGTCATCGCCGCCGGGAACCCGCGCACTGAGCGCGCCCTGCGCGATCGCGGCTGCGAGGTGCACACCTACGACGCCCTGGAGATCGGGATCAACGGCTCCGGTGGCCCGACCTGCCTCACCCGGCCGATCCTGCGCGACACGGCTGCCGACCGATGAGCGCCCGCCGGGCTTCCGGACCGCCGCCACCCGACGCCGCCCGATGACTGACACCCTTTCCGCCCGCGAGGCCGCCGTGGCGGCGGCGATCGATCCCGACCGCCTGGCCGCCGAGGTCGCCGAGCTGTGCGCCATCCCGAGCGTGACCGGCAGCGAGGCTGGCGCCCAGCGCCTCGTGGCGCGCTGGATGCGCGAGGCGAACCTGGCCGTCGACGAGATCGCCGCGGACCCGTCGGCGATCGCCGCCGACCCGGACTTCCCCGGCAGCGAGGTCGAGCGGACGGAGCTGCCGGTCGTCATCGGCCGGGCCGGCCGACCCGGGTCGCGGCGGGTCCTCCTCGTCGGCCACGTCGACGTCGTCCCGATCGGCGACGAGGCGCCCTGGCGGACGCGTCCCTTCGAGCCGACGGTCATCGACGGGTGCCTCTACGCGCGTGGCGCGGTCGACATGAAGGGTGGCGTCGTCGCCGCGCTCGCCGCGATCCGGGCCGTCGTGGCTGCCGGCCTCCCGCTCGACGGCGAGGCGCTCCTCGTCACCGTCCCGTCCGAGGAGGACGGTGGCCAGGGGATGCTGGCCGCGATCCGGGCCGGGGCGACCGGCGACGCGGCCGTGATCACCGAGCCATCGGGGCTCGACGTCGTGACCGCTCACGCCGGGGCGATCACGTTCCGGCTGAGCGTCCCCGGCCGGGCCGCCCATGCCTCGATGCGCCGGGAGGGTGTCTCGGCGCTCGACAAGCTCCAGGTCGTCGTTCGCGCCCTCGAGGCCGACGAGACGGCCCGGAACGCGGCCGAGACGCACCCGCGGATGGTCGAGCTCGGCCTGCCCTACCCGACGATCATCGGCCGGGTGAGCGGCGGCGAGTGGGCCTCGACCGTCATCGACCGGGTCGTCGCCGAGGGCCGCTACGGCGTCCGGCTCGGCCAGTCGCCCCGCGACGCCGAAGCGGAGCTCCGGGCGGCAGTCGCCGCCGCCTGTGCCGGCGACGAGTGGCTGCGCGAGCATCCGGCGACAGTCGAGGTCTTCGGGGGCCGCTTCGGATCGGCCGAGGTGCCCGACGACCACCCGCTCGTGGTCGGGCTCGCCGGCGCCGTCGAGGCCACGCTCGGCCGGCGGCCGGCGCTGCTCGGCAAGCCGTACGGCGCCGACATGCGGCTGCTCGTCAACGAGGGCCGGACGCCGACGGTCATCTTCGGCCCGGGCGATGTCGCCGTGGCGCACGCCGCGAACGAGTTCGTTCCCCTCGACGAGGTCGCCACCTGCGCCCGCGTCCTGGCAGTCTGGCTCCTCCGGGAGCTCGGGGC
>CAYMBB010000231.1:0-1143 GCA_964388515.1 uncultured Anaerolineaceae bacterium | reverse complement strand
CGGTTCATCGCGTACAGGTGGAGGAAGCGCTCGAGCTCGAAGTCGCCGTGGGCCGCCTGCTCGGACCCGTTCCGGGGCGGATCG
Organism: uncultured Anaerolineaceae bacterium; assembly: GCA_964388515.1. GTDB lineage: Bacteria > Chloroflexota > Limnocylindria > Limnocylindrales > CSP1-4 > JAKAHU01. The sequence continues at coordinate 1,059 of CAYMBB010000231.1, read as the reverse complement.
GGCATGAAGTGGTACTCGGCGCGGGCGCCGAGCCGGGTGACGTGCCAGGGGATGCCCCGGCTGCGGATCACCTCGTCGACTCCGGCTGCCCAGCGCGCCGCGAGCGGGATCATCCGCTCGAACGCCTGGTCGGTCATCACCTCGCCCAGGGTCGCCCGGATCGCCGCCAGCGAGAGCGCGTAGCCTGCCAGGGTCCCGCCGATCCCGCCCACGTCGGCGTCCTCGAGCGCGATCAGGGCGCTGATCCGCTCGGCGAGCTCGGCGGTGAAGCCGTACGTCCCGGCCGGGATCCCGCCGCCGATCGTCTTGCCGATGACGAGCATGTCCGGCTCGAGGCCCCAGGCCTTCGTCGCCCCGCCCGGTCCGGCGCAGATCGTGTGCGTCTCGTCGATCAGCAGGAGCGTGCCCGTCCGGCGGGTGAGCTCGCGCACGCCCTCGAGGTAGCCCGGCTCGGGCAGGACGATCCCGACGTTCGTGAGCGCCGGCTCGATCATGACCACCGCCACGGCCCGGTCCTCGAGCGCCCGCTCGAGCGCGGGCAGGTCGTTGAACTCGACGACCCGGGTCGTCAGAGCGGGGTCGACGGCCGGTCCGATGTTGCCCCGCCTGGCCACGACCCGACCGTCGTCGGCCAGGGTCGCGAACGCCTCGTCGACCGAGCCGTGGTAGCAGTGGTTGTGGACGACGATCGTGCTCCGGCCGGTGATCAGCCGGGCCAGCCGGAGCGAGAAGCGGTTCGCGTCGGTGGCGGTCAGGGTGAACTGCCAGTAGGGCAGGCCGAACCGGCGCTGGAGCTCCTCGCCGACGGCGATCGCGTCCTCGGTCGGGAGCATGTGGGTGATCCCGCGCCGGAGCTGGCGTTCGACGGCGGCGATCGTCGGCGCCGGGCCGTGGCCGGCCATCGCACCGGTGTCGCCGAGGCAGAAGTCGACGTACTCGTGACCGTCGACGCAGGTGAAGTGGGCGCCGCCCGCCTGCTCGACGAAGAGCGGGTACGGACCCGCCCACTTGACCATCCAGTTCATCGGCACCCCGGCCAGGAGCGAGCGGGTGGCCCGG
>CAYMBB010000230.1:1767-4371 GCA_964388515.1 uncultured Anaerolineaceae bacterium | reverse complement strand
TCTGTCGCGAGGAGGGCCTCGAAGCCGGCTTCCACCAGGGCGGCGAGCTGATCGTCGCCCGCGGACCCCAGGGCCTGCCGGCACTCAGGGCCGCCTGGCGCGAGTACGAACGCTTCGGCTTCGGCGACCGGTACCGCCTGCTCGACGCGACGGAGACGGCCGAGCGGATCCGGATCGCCGGCGCCCTGGGCGGGCTCTGGTCGCCCTCGGCGGCGGTCATCCATCCCGGGCGCCTCGTGCGCGGCCTGGCCCGGCTCGTCGAGCGGCTCGGGGGCCGGATCGTCGAGCGGACCGAGGTGACCGACTACCGGGGCGCCCCCGATCCGGCGCTGGTCACCGCCCGGGGCGAGGTGCGGGCCCGGACGATCGTCCTCGCCGGTGAGGCATACCTTTCCCGGCTGCCGCGGCTGCGTCGCCAGCTGATCCCGATCTACTCGCTGATCGTGCTCACCGAGCCGCTCGATCCCGCCCGCTGGGAGGAGATCGGCTGGGCTGGCCGCGAGGTCGTCGCCTCCACCCGCCTCTCGGTCGACTACCTGTCCCGGACGGCCGACGGGCGGATCCTGTTCGGCGGGCGCGGGGCGCCGTACCGCTTCGGCTCGCCGATCCGCGACGAGTTCGACCGCCACGGCCCGACCCACGAGCTGCTCCGCGGCTTCGTCCGGTCGTGGTTCCCGACCCTGCGCGACGTCCGCTTCAGCCACGCCTGGGGTGGCCCGCTCGGGATGCCCCGCGACTGGCACCCGACGATCTCGTTCGACCTGCGGACCGGGATCGCGAGCGCCCGCGGCTACATCGGGCACGGGGTCTCCACTGCCAACCTCGCCGGGCGGACCCTCGCCGACCTGATCACCGGCGAGCGCTCGGCCCTCACCGAGCTGCCGCTGGTCGACCACCGGTCGCCGGATTGGGAGCCCGAGCCGTTCCGCTGGCTCGGTGTGCGCTATGTCCAGTGGGCGCTCGGCCGGCTCGACCGGGTCGCCGAGCGGACCGGCCGGCCGCCATCGGGCCGGAGCCTGGCCGAACGGATCGCCGACCACTGACCGGCGACTGACCGACCGCCGGCCGCGGGGCGAGCACCGGCCGCGGGGCGAGCACCGGCCCCGCGCCCCCGGGTCTCTGCGCCCCGGGCCAACCGGTACGTTCGGCCATGACCACTGGGGGACTGGTGGCGTTCCGGGCCCGGCGCCAGAGTGGTCGCCACCGCGCTCTGCGGTCGGTTCTGTCTGCCCAGATCACGAGCCGATGTCGACCGTCCAGCCGCCCTCCCTCGCGTCCTCCGCGTCGTACCCGTTGGCGGGCCTTGCCACCCGGGTCGTTCGAGCCGTCCGGCTCGACACGGTCCGCTTCATCGCGTTCATCTCGCTGGCCGGTCCGCTCTCCCTGGCGATCCCGCCGCTCTGGACGGTGCCGCTCGAGTCACTGCTGCCGACCTTCGTGGTCCTGACGATCCTCTCGACGGCGTTCGAGTTCGCGGCCGTCCAGCTGCCCCACGAGGGCAAGCTGTCGCTGGCGACGATCCCCCACATCGCCACGCTCCTCCTCCTGCCTGCCCCGTGGGGTGCGGCCTCGGTGGCGATCGCGGTCGCGATCGAGGAGCTGGTCAACCGGCGGCCGTGGGCGAAGGTCGCGTTCAACGTGTCGAGCTTCCTGGTCACGATGTCCCTGGCCACGCTGGCCGTGGGGATCGTCGGCGACCCGTGGGCGGCCACGGCCGACCGCGACGACCTGCGCCTGATCGCGATGATCGTCATCGCCACCCTCGCCTATCAGGGCATCAACAAGGCCCTCGTCGGGGGGATCATCGCGATCGCGACCGGCCGCCGGTTCCTGTACGTCGTCCGGGCCAACGGGCGCAACACCGGCCTCCCGGAGTTCGGGGCGGGCCTCCTCGGCGCCCTGTTCGCGATCCTGTGGACGGTCCACCCGCTCTGGACGGCCCTGCTCGCGGTGCCGGCCGCGGTCATCAGCCGGACCCTGGGCTACGTCCGCCAGCTGGAGCGCGAGACGCACTCGGCCGTCCGAACTCTCGCCCGGGTGGTCGACCACCGTGACGCGACCACCGCCCACCACTCCGAGCGCGTCGCCGAGTACGCCACCCTGCTCGCCCGGGAGCTCGAGCTCGACGACGAGCTGGTCGAGGTGATCGAGCAGGCGGCGAGCGTCCACGACCTGGGCAAGATCGGGGTGCCCGACCGGGTGCTCCTCAAGCCCGGCCCGCTCAGCCAGGCCGAACGGGCCGCGATGTGGCTGCACACCGAGATCGGGGCCGAGATCCTCAACCACTACGAGCTCTTCCGGGCCGGGGCCACGATCGTCCTGCACCACCACGAGCGCTACGACGGCCAGGGATACCCGAACGGCCTGGCGGCCGACGCGATCCCGCTCGGGGCCCGCGTCGTGGCCGTCGCCGATGCGTTCGACGCGATGACCTCGGACCGCCCGTACCGACGAGCGCTGCCGCTCTCGGAGGCGCTTGACGTGCTCAGGGACGGGGCCGGCACGCAGTGGGACCCGACCGTCGTCGCGGCGTTCCTGCGGCTCGTCGCCGAGGGACGCCTGCCGGTCCCTGCTCCGGGCGGGCTGCCGTGATCCGGCCGGGCG
>CAYMBB010000230.1:0-1667 GCA_964388515.1 uncultured Anaerolineaceae bacterium | reverse complement strand
CCGGGCGGGCTGCCGTGATCCGGCCGGGCGTGCCGGCGGTCCCCGGGCGGGACCGTGGCTTCGGCTACCTGTGGTTCGGCCAGACGGTCGCCGAGCTGGGCAGCCAGGTGGGGATCGTGGCCATCCCGCTCCTGGCAGCCGCGACGCTCCACGTCAGCGCCTGGGAGATGGGCCTGCTCGTTGCCGTCGAAACCCTGCCCGCCCTGCTCATCTCGCTCCCGGCCGGGGTGTTCGTCGATCGCCACTCGCGCCGGAGGATCCTGATCGCGGCCAACGTCGGCCGCGCCGCGGCCCTGCTGTGCATCCCCGCCGCCTGGCTGGTCGGCGCCCTGTCGCTGCCGGTCCTGTTCGCCGTCGCGCTCGTCGTCGGCGGACTGACGATCGTGTTCGACGTCGCCTACCAGAGCTACGTCCCCGAGCTCCTGGCCGGCGACGAGCTGGCCTCGGGCAACCAGCGCCTCGAGGTGTCGGCGTCGGGCGCCCAGGTCGCCGGTCCGGGCGCCGGCGGGGTGCTCGTCGCGACCCTTGGTGCCGCCGGCGCGATCCTCCTCGACGGCCTGGCCTACCTGGTCTCGGCGATCTCGATCGCCCGGACCCGCGCTGTCCGCTCGGCCCCGCCCGAGGGGGAAGGAGCGAGGCGTTCCTCGATGTGGGCCGCGGTGGCCGAGGGGTTGCGGGTCGTCCTCGCGGACCGGGCGCTGCGCGACCTGGCCGCATCGACGGCCGCGTTCAACCTGGCCAGCGCGATGATCCTGGCCGTCTTCGTCCTCTTCGCGACCCGCGAGCTGGGCCTGAGCGCAGGCGAGTTCGGGCTCCTGTACGGCCTGGCCAACGTCGGCTTCGTCCTCGGCGCGTTCGTGTCGGGACGGCTGAGCCGCCGTCTCGGCCTGGGGCCGGCGATGTTCCTGGCTGGATGCCTGGGGGCCCTGGCGACGGTCCTCCTGCCGCTCTCGATCGGCCCGCTCGCGATCCTCGTCCTGTTCGCCGGCCGCTTCGCCGGTGCCGTGGCCACCCCGGTCTACAACGTCGCGCTCCTGACCTATGTCCAGAGCGTCGCGCCCGCCGGCCTCCTCGGCCGGGTGAACGCAACATTCCGTTTCATCGAGTGGGGCACGGTCCCCCTCGGCGCGCTCCTGGGCGGCGCGCTGGGCAGTCAGTTCGGGTTGCGGGCCACGCTGGTCGTCGCGGCGGTCCTGGGCGTCGGCCGGCTCGGCTTCCTCGTCGGCAGCCCGGCCCGCCGGGTCGGTGCGCCGGCCGCCGGTGTCACGGGGCGGATCGGGATGGCGCCGGCCGAGGACGTCGCTCCGGCCACGTAGGGCGGATCGGGATGGCGCCGGCGCTGGCCGAGGACGTCGCTCCGGCCACGTCGCGCGGGTCGCGGCAGCGCCGGCCGAGGACGTCGCTGGACGTCGCGCGGTTCGCGGCGGCGCCGGCCGAGGACGTCGCTGGACGTCGCGCGGGTCGCGGCAGCGCCGGCCGAGGACGTCGCTGGACGTCGCGCGGTTCGCGGCGGCGCCGGCCGAGGACGTCGCTGGACGTCGCTCCCGGCCACGCGGGGCAGTTCGGGTCCGACGGTGCCGGCCGAGCCCCTCCCGGGCGCACGATGAGTGCAAGCGCACCCCGTAGTCGGAGAAGGATTACCGGAGCACAGGACTGCGCCGACGGCT
>CAYMBB010000229.1:0-4409 GCA_964388515.1 uncultured Anaerolineaceae bacterium | reverse complement strand
ACTACGACATCTCCTACCGCGACGTGTTCTGGCGCGACCGTGCCTACGAGGACCGCTGCGACCGGCTGGCGATCCGGGCGCTGCTGCCGACAGCGGGCGGTCGTCTGCTCGACCTCGGTGCCGGGTTCGGACGGTTGCTGGACGAGTACGGCCGCTACGAGCGAATCACTCTGGTCGACGCATCCCCCGCCATGCTGGGCGCCGCTCGCGAGCGGGCCGCCGGCGACCCCCGGATCGAGACGGTGCTCGCCACCGCGGCGCACCTTCCGTTCCCTGACGCTTCGTTCGACGTCGTGGTGGCGGTCCGTCTCCTCGTCCATCTGGCGGATCCGGCCCCGGTCTTCCGCGAGGTGAGCCGGGTCCTCCGACCCGGCGGAACCTTCATCGTGGAATTCCCGAACCGGCGGCACCTCCTGGCCGTGGCCCGATATGCAGCCGGCCGCCAGCGCTGGTCGCCGACCGGCCACGAGCCGCACGAGTACCTCGAGGGCCACTTCGCCCACCAGCCTGGGCGGATCCGTCGCCAGCTCCGCGCGTTCGGGCTCGAGACCGACGCCGTCCGGGCCGTCTCCCTCTTCCGGGCACCGTGGCTCAAGGAACACGTGCCCGCCCGGCTCCTCTCGGCGATCGAGGGGCCGCTTCAGGCACCGCTCGGGCCACTGTACCCGGGTCCATCGGTCTACCTCCGGACGACGCGCGTCGGCGGGGTCTAAGATCGGCGTCCGGGGCCACGATCGGGCGTCGGACCGCACGCGGGAGGACTGGCTCTGCGGATCCTGGTCGTCGAGGACGAGAGCGCCATTGCGGACGCCGTGCGTGTCGCGCTGACGACGGACGGTCACGGCGTCGACGTCGTGGGCGATGGTCGCGAGGCACTCACCTGGGCGGCGACCTACCCGTACGATCTCGTCATCCTCGACGTCGTCCTGCCCGGCCTCGACGGGTTCGCCGTCTGCGCGCGCCTGCGGGATCGGGGCGTTGCCGCCCCGATCCTGATGCTGACGGCGCTCGACGGAGTGAGCGACCGGGTCACGGGCCTGGACCGTGGGGCGGACGACTACGTCCCGAAACCGTTCGCCATGGACGAGCTCCGGGCGCGTGTCCGTGCGCTCCGGCGTCGTCACGTGCCCGACCGCGCACCGACCCTGACCGTCCACGATCTCGAGCTCGACCCGACCACGCTTGGGGTTCGCCGGGGCGGCCGCCCGATCCGTCTCACGACCCGGGAGTTCGCGCTCCTCGAGCTGCTCGCCCGCCACCCGGGCCAGGTGTTCTCGCAGGACCAGCTGATCGACGCCCTCTGGAACGCCGACTTCGCCGCCGAGTCGAACATCGTCGAGGTCTATATCCGCAGCCTGCGCCGCAAGCTGGATGAGGGCCGTCGCGACGGGCTGATCGAGACGGTGCGCGGCGCCGGTTACCGTCTGCGCGCCGACCCGCCGACCGCGCGCTGATGTTCCAACGCGCTCGGCTTCGCCTGACGCTGCTCTACATCGGGCTCTTCGCACTCGTCCTCGGCGTATTCAGCGTCGTCTTCTACGTCATGTTCGCGGCCATCCTGGCGCCCACGTTCGACCTCGGACCGGAGCTGACCAATGAGCAGGCCGCCGAGGTCGCCTACCAGGCGACGATCGAGCGGGTCGGCGTCGCGCTCGTGCTCGCGGACGTCGCGATCGTGACCGTCGTCGGCCTCGCCGCCTGGGTGCTCGCCTCGAGGACGCTTCGCCCGATCCGCGACGCGCACCTCCGCCAGCGCCGCTTCGTGGCCGACGCGTCCCACGAGATGCGCACCCCACTGGCGGGGATCCGGGCCCGAGGCGAGGCAGCCCTGACACCCGGGGCCTCGGCTGAGGAGATGCGGAGCGCGCTCGTGGACATCGTCCGGTTGACCGATCGCCTCGCGCGCCTGACGAACGATCTCCTCCTCCTCGCCAGGGCGGACGAGCGGCTCCTCGGCCGCCCGCCGGAGACGTTCGACCTGTCGGTCGTGGTCGCCGAGGCAGTGGAGGCATTCGCGGCGTTGAGCCCGGCCAGGCGGCCAGCCCGCATCGCCCTGGCGCCCGATCTGCGCGTCTCAGCCGATCCCGAGGGGGTCGAGCGGATCGTCGCGAACCTCCTCGACAACGCCTTCAGACACGGCGGCGACGGGGTCGCCGTTGGCGTGTCGACCGTCGCCACCGAACGCGAGGCGATCGTGGAGGTCGACGACGACGGTCCGGGGATCGCAGCCGCCGACATCGACCGCATCTTCGAGCCCTTCTATCGCGTGCGGGCCGATGCGACAGGTCCCGAGGGCAGCGGCCTCGGCCTCGCGATCGCCCGGAGCATCGCCGAGCGAAACGGCGGGCGTCTCTCCGTCACGAGCCAGCCGGGAGTCGGATCGAGCTTCCGGCTGACCCTGCCCCGCTTCAGGTGACGTTCAGCTTCGTGTCCGATACCTCTCGGTGACACGCCGGCAGGCTGCCGGCCCGGGTCACTGCGAGGTGCTCAATGGGTGGTTCCGTTCCGGGTGTCCGGCTCCGGCGATGGGCCTTGCTCCCGATCGCCGGCATCCTCGTTGCCGCCTGCGGCGGCGGCACCGGGCCGGGCGCATCGTCCGCCTCACCGCTCGGGGCATCCCCGGCGGCGTCCGCACTGCCGAGTAACGGTCCGCTGAGCTCGCCGGCGGCGGATGCGGGCGGCGGCACGAGCCAGGGCGACATCCCGGACAACGCGGTGTTCCTCACCTACCGCAGTTCCAGTCCGGGGTTCTCGATCCAGTATGTCGAGGGCTGGCAGGTGACCACGCGACCGGACGGCGTGGTGATCCGCGACAAGGACAGCACCGAGACCGTCCTCGTCGTGCCCTTGCCGGCAGACCTTCCACGCTTCGTCACCGGCACCGACCTGCCGGCACTCAGAGCCCAGGCCGGATTCGCGCTCGAGACGCAGGATTCGGTCACGGTGGGCAGTACGACCGTGCTCCATCTCCGGTACCACCGCCCCTCGCCACCCGATCCCGTGACCGGCAAGCAGGTGCCCTCGACGATCGATCGGTACTACCTGCCCGGGCCGAAGGGCCTGGCGATCATCAGCCTCTCGACGCCCGATGGCGTCGACAACGTCGACGCGTTCCGCCAGATGATCGAGAGCTTCCGGTGGTCCTGAGCGCGGAGCAGGCGGCGCTGACCGGGCGGACCGCCGGCGAGGTCGCGATCCGGCTGAGCGACATCGTCAGGGTCTACCGTGAGGCCGACGTCGAGACGATCGCTCTCCGGGGCGTGCACCTGGAGATCGCCCGGGGCGAGTTCGCGGCGATCATCGGTCGGTCCGGTTCGGGCAAGTCGACGCTCCTGCAGCTGATCGCAGGCTCGGATCGGCCGACGGCCGGACGGGTCGTCGTCGACGGGATGGACCTGTCGCGGGCCGACGAGCGCCTCCGGGCGCGCGTCCGGGGCGCGCACGTCGGGATCGTGTTCCAGAGTCAGAACCTGGTGTCGTTCCTGGATCTGGAGGAGAACGTGGCCCTGGCGGCGGCGCTGGCCGGTCGACCGGTGACCCGGGCGGCGGCTCGCGCGGCGCTGGCGCGGGTCGGCCTCGACGATCGAACCCGCCATCGCCCTGCCCAGCTGTCCGGCGGCGAGCAGCAACGGGCGGCGCTCGCTGCCGTGCTCGCCACTCGACCGTCGATCCTCCTCGCAGACGAGATCACGGGCGAACTCGACTCGGTCAACGCGGCAATCCTGATCGATCTCGTCGCCGAGATTCACGCCGCGGAGGATCTGACGGTCCTGCTCGCCACCCACGACCACGATGTCGCGGCGCGGGCCGATCGCGTGATCGAGCTGCGCGATGGTCGCGTCGCGCGCGATCGGAGGCGGCGGTGAGCGTCATCAGCTGCCGCCAGGCGACCCGCCGCTACAGGCAGCGCGGCCTGGACCCGGTCGTCGCGGTCGACACAGTCGACCTCACCGTCGAGGCCGGCGAGTTCGTCGCCGTCGAGGGACCCTCCGGCTCGGGCAAGACAACGTTGCTCGGGCTGCTCGCCGGACTCGAGACCCCGGATGATGGCACGGTCACCGTCCTCGGGCACGACCTGGCGCGGCTCACCCCGCGCGAGCGGGCGCGCCTGCGCCAGAAGAGGATCGGGATCGTGTTTCAGTCGTTCGGGCTGCTGCCCTCGCTCAGCGCCGGTGGCAACGTGGCCCTCCCGCTCGGTCTGGCAGGAGTCCCTGAACGCGAGCAGCGCAAACGGGCCGAACAGGCCCTCGCGGAGGTCGGGCTCGCGTCGTTTCACGGCGCGCGGGTCGACGAACTTTCCGGCGGCGAGCGCCAGCGGGTCGGCGTCGCCCGGGCGATCGTCATCGAGCCCGCCGTCCTCCTGGCCGACGAGCCGACGGGCAGCCTGGACGAGGAGAACGCGGCGGGCA
>CAYMBB010000228.1:0-4430 GCA_964388515.1 uncultured Anaerolineaceae bacterium | reverse complement strand
GTCCACATGGTCGAGACGATCAACCGCCTGATCCGCGTCTCGCGCGGCCTGCTCCAGGAGCTCGGGCGTGAGCCGACGGTCGAGGAGATCGCCGAGGCGATGTCGCGCGGCCAGGAGGTCCAGGTCACCCCCGAGAAGGTCCGCGAGATCATCAAGGTCTCCCAGGAGCCGGTCTCACTCGAGACGCCGATTGGAGAGGAAGAGGACTCGCACCTCGGCGACTTCATCGAGGACCGGGGGGCACTCGCCCCGGCCGAGGCCGCCTCGCACCAGCTGCTCAAGGAGCAGGTGGAGGCGGTCCTGGACTCGCTGACCGGGCGCGAGCGACGGGTGCTCCAGCTCCGGTTCGGCCTCGAGGACGGGCGGGCCCGGACGCTCGAGGAGGTCGGCAAGGAGTTCAACGTCACCCGCGAGCGGATCCGCCAGATCGAGGCGAAGGCGCTGCGCAAGCTGCGCCACCCGAGCCGGTCGCGCAAGCTGAAGGACTACCTGGAGTAGGGGAGCGAGCGGCCGGGGTCGCGAGCGGCCGAGGTGGTCATGGATTCGGCTTCGCCGGCCATGGATGTCGCTGCGCTCGCCGAGGCGTTACGGGCCGCCGAACCGCTGGCGGCGGCCGATCCGGGCGGGATCCGGGTCGTTCGGGCTCCCGGACGGGTGAACCTGATCGGCGAGCACACCGACTACAACGAGGGCTTCGTCCTGCCGTGCGCGATCAATCTCGGCATCTCGATCGCACTCGTGCCGACCGATGACCGGCGGGTCGAGGTCTCGCTGGCCGCGACCGGCGAGCGGGCCGGTTTCGAGCTCGACGCGATCGGGCCGCGGACGGGGGGCTGGATCGACTACATCGCCGGCATGGCCTGGGTGCTCGGGGAGGCCGGCGTCGAGACCCGTGGCTTCCGCGGCCTCCTCGCGTCGGACCTGCCGATCGGCGCCGGCCTCTCGAGCTCGGCGGCGATGGAGCTCGCCGCCGCCTTTGCCCTGTCCGGGGGCGCGGTCCCGGCGATGGACCGGATGGACCTGGCGCTGGCGGCCCAGCGGGCCGAGAACCGCTACGTCGGGGTCAACTGCGGCCTGATGGACCAGTTCGCCTCGACGTTCGGCGAGCCCGGGGCGGCGCTCCTGCTCGACTGCCGGAGCCTCGAGCACCGGGCCGTGCCGTTGCCGCTCGACGACGCGGCCCTCGTCGTCTGCCACTCCGGGTCGCCTCGCCGGCTCCAGGCCTCGGCGTACAACGAGCGGCGCGGCCAGTGCGAGACGGCGGCAGCGGCGATCGCCGCGGGCAACCCGGCCGTCCGGAGCCTGCGCGACGTGAGCCTCGACATGCTGGTCACCGTGAGCGACGCGCTCGACGAGGTCACCCGCCGGCGAGCCGAGCACGTGATCAGCGAGAACGCCCGGGTCCAGGCTGCGGTCGAGGCGTTCGTCGCCGGCGACCTGGCTGCCGCCGGGCGGCTCTTCCAGGCCAGCCATGCCTCGCTGCGCGACCTGTACGAGGTCAGCAGCCCGGAGCTCGATGCCCTGGTCGAGATCGCGATCGCCACGCCCGGCGTCTACGGCGCCCGTCTGACCGGCGCCGGGTTCGGTGGCTGCACGATCAACCTCGTCCGTCGCGAGGCGGTGCCGGCCCTCCGGCAGGCGATCCTCGATGAGTACCCGGCCCGCACCGGCCTGCGGCCGCAGGTCTTCGAGGTCGAGCCGTCGGCCGGGGCGCGGGTCCTGGCCTGAGCGTGGCCGCCCGCGCTAGGTGCCGACCGCCTCGAGGTCGAAAAGCCGGGCGCTGAAGTCGCCCGGGCCGGGCGGCGCCGGGGTGGCGGTCGGTTCGAGGACGAGGCCGATGGCGAGCAGTTCGTCGCCGCCATGGAGGGCGGGCTCCCGGTCCGCCGTCGCGGGCCAGGGCGTGACGCGGTAGGTGACTGCCGGGTCGAGGCCCCGCAGTCGCAGCCGGTTGACTGGCGGGACCGGCCGGGCGAGAAGCCGATAGTGGGCCACGACCGCCCGGCGCCGGTCGCCGGAGACCGTCATCCAGGCCGTCTCGTTGCCGTCGCCCTCGAACGGGCTCCGCAGGCGGACGAAGCGGCCGCGCTGGAACAGCTCGCGGCGTTCGCGGTAGAACGCGACCTGCTCGCGGATCTCGCGGCGCTCCTCGTCGCTCAGCCGGCGCGGATCGAGTTCGTAGCCGAGGACGCCGAAGAAGGCGACCGCCGCGCGGGTGGCCAGGGGCGTCACCCGGCCGACCTGGTGGTTGGGGACCGCCGAGACGTGAGCTCCCATCGAGCTCGGGGGATAGGCGAGCGAGGTGCCCCACTGGATCCGCAGCCGCTCGGCGGCGTCGGTGTCGTCGCTCGTCCAGGCCTGTGGGGCGTAGGCGAGGAGGCCCGGGTCGAACCGACCGCCTCCGCCGGCGCACGACTCGAACAGGACGTCGGGGAACCGCTCGGTGAGCCGTCGCCACAGCTCGTAGACGCCGAGCATGTGGCGGTGGAGCAGCTCGCCCTGGCGGTCGGGCGGGAGGGCGACGCTGGCCGGCTCGGTGATCGGGCGGTTCATGTCCCACTTGACGTACGAGATGGCTGCGCCGGCCAAGACGTCGGCGATGGCGGCCCCGAGGTAGTCGACGACGTCCGGTCGCGACAGGTCGAGGACGAGCTGGCTGCGGCTTTCGGTGCGCGGCCGTCGGGCGACCCCGATCGCCCAGTCGGGGTGCTCGTCGAAGAGCCGGCTGCGCGGGCTGACCATCTCGGGCTCGATCCACAGGCCGAAGCGCATCCCCAGCGCCTCGATGTCGCGGGCGAGCGGGGCGAGGCCGCCGGGCAGCTTGCGCCGGTCGACGACCCAGTCGCCGAGCGAGCTGGTGTCCGAATCGCGCTCGCCGAACCATCCGTCGTCGAGGACGAACAGTTCGATCCCCAGCTCGGCCGCGGCCCGGGCCATCTCGACCAGGCGCTGGTGGTCGAAGTCGAAGTAGACGCCCTCCCAGCTGTTGAGCAGGATCGGGCGGGGCCGGTCGCGCCAGGGGCCGCGGGCCAGGCGCTCGCGGTAGAGGGTGTGCCAGGCGTCGCTCAGTCCGCCCAGGCCCTGGTCCGACCAGGCCAGGATCGCCTCGGGGAGGGTGAGTTCCTCGTCCGGCAGGAGCGTCCAGGCGAAGCCCTCGGGCTGGATCCCGATCCGCAGCCGGGTCGTGCCGCGCGGCTCGACCTCAGCCTCGGCCAGGAAGCTGCCGGAGTAGACGAGGTTCAGGCCGAGCGCCTCGCCGGCCTCCTCGGTGGTGGCCGGGCGGCGCAGGACGAGGAGCGGGTTGTGCTCGTGGCTCGACGCGCCGCGCAGGCTGCCGATCGAATGGCGGCCGGGCAGGAGCGGAGCCGTGACGAGGTGCCGCTCGCGGGCCCACGTGCCGCTCAGCTGGAGGAGGAGCCAGTCGTGGTCGGCGAGGTCGAGGACCGCGCTCATCGCCGTCCGGACCACGAGCCGCTCGCTCCCCCGGTTGGCGAGGGTGACGGACCTGGCGACAACCGGGCGGCCCTCGAAGATCGTGAGGCGCAGGACGACCTCAAGGCCGGAGGGCTCGTCGCGGGTCGTGACCTCGACCGTCTCGGCCTCGCCCTCCGACTCGGCGTACGTGGACGGCAGTCCAGGCAGGGCCGGCTTGCCGGGTCGGACCTCGTGGCCAACGTAGCGCAGGTCGAGGACGGAGCTGCCGTCGGCCTGCTCGACGACCAGGGCCGGCACCCGGTAGTCACCGCTGCCGGGGGTGGGCAGCTCGAGCGGCACCGGCTCGCCGACCCGGCCGCTGAAGCCCTCGAAGCGCTGTCCGCCCAGGTGGACGTAGGAGCGGCCGGGGGCGAGCGGGGCGCCGAAGTGGAGGTGGCCGAGCCAGCCGTTGTCGAGGACGTGGAGCAGGTAGCTCACCCGCTCGTTGTGGAGGTGGAGCTGGCGGTCGGCGGCCCGCCACTCGATCGCCATCACGACGCTCCGGGCGGTGGCGCGGTTAGCGGACCCGGTGCGGACAGCGGCCGCAGGACCCACGACCAGCGCTGGGCGCCGGTCGGCACCAGGTAGCGCGGCAACGTGTCGGGCCCGCAGCTGGCCGTGCCGAGGCCACGATGGACCGCGTCGAGGTGGATGATCGTCTCGGCCCGCGGCCGGAGCTCCTCGGCGTGCCGGGCAGCGGCGAGGTCCTCGGCCCGGAAGTGGGAGACCGAGACCTGGCGCGGCCGGTCGAGCTCGATCCGCCAGCCGCCACCGGCCCGATCGCGGACCTCGAGCCAGCGGGTGTCGGCGTGGCCGCCGTTCTCCTGGGGCCTGACGTACGGGACCTGCTGGGCGTCGATGCTCGTCTGCCAGCGGCCCACGGCGCCGCCCAGCCGACGGTCCGGGTAGGTCTCGTGGGGCCCGCGCCCGAACCAGGTGACGGTCGCCGCGCCGGGGGC
>CAYMBB010000227.1:0-4439 GCA_964388515.1 uncultured Anaerolineaceae bacterium | reverse complement strand
CCGCTCGGCGCGCTCGACCTGAAGCTGCGCAAGCAGATGCAGCTCGAGCTGAAGCGGATCCAGGTGGAGGTCGGGATCACGTTCGTGTACGTGACCCACGACCAGGAGGAGGCGATGACGATGTCGAACCGGATCGCGGTCATGAACCGCGGCCGGTACGAGCAGCTGGGCGACCCCGAGTCGCTCTACGAGCGGCCCGCCACCCGGTTCGTGGCCGGTTTTCTGGGCGTCAGCAACCTCCTGCCGGCCCGGCCAGAGGGCACGGCCGACGACCACGCCGTCTTCCGCCTCGAGGACGGCACCGCCGTCCGGGCGCCGCGCTCGCTCGTCGAGGGGCTGACGGGTCGGCTCTCGCTCGGCGTCCGACCCGAGAAGATCCGGCTGCTCGAGCTGACGGCCGAGAGCCCCGCCCGCGCGAACCGGCTGCAGGGGGTCATCCGGGACGCCTCGTATCTCGGGGTCAGCACCCAGTACGTCGTCGAGCTGCGCGACGGCAAGCGCGTCACCGTCTACGAGCAGAACGTGGAGCGCGCGACGCGGGCCGAGATGTGGGCCCCCGGCGAGGAGGTGCAGTTGACCTGGTCGCCGGAACACAGCTTCGTGGTGCCCGACGAGCTGGCCGACCGGGCCGGGCCGGCGGCGTCAGAATCTCCAGAGGAACAGGGTCTCTAGCGAAACAGGTGTCCGGACAGATCCCGCCGGATCGGCGGAACAGCGCGAGGAGGAGATCGGTGAGCGACAACGAGACGACCAGGGGCCTGCCGGCGATCAGCCGCCGTCAGCTCCTCGCCGGGGGGACGATGGCCGGGTTCGCGGCCTTCCTCTCTGCCTGCGGCACCGGCGGCACGGCCACCCAGGCACCGAGCGCCAGCGAATCGGCGGCTCCCACCCCGGCCAGCGCCGAGCCATCCGCCACAGCCAGCGCCGAGGCCGCCGCGACCCCCTCGGCCGAGGTGAACTGGGCGAACTGGACCTACTACATCGACGTCGACGCGAACGACCAGACGAAGCACCCGACCCTCGACAAGTTCACCGCCAAGTACGGCACGAAGGTCAACTACCAGGAAGTGATCGAGGACAACCAGAGCTTCTTCGGCACGATCAAGCCGGCTCTCGAGGCCGGCCAGGACACCGGCTGGGACGTCGTCACCCTGACCGACTGGATGGCCTCCAAGCTGGTCCGCCTGGGTTGGGTCGAGGAGTTCAACCTGGCGAACATGCCGAACTTCACGGCCAACATCAAGGACGTCTACAAGGGCCTGGCCTGGGACCCGGAGATGAAGCACCACGCGCCGTGGCAGTCGGGCATGACCGGGATCGGCTATGACCCGACGGTCACCGGCGAGCTGACCAGCCTGAGCGTCTTCTTCACCCCGGACCCGCGCTGGAAGGGCAAGACCGAATACCTGACCGAGATGCGCGACACGATCGGGCTGGCGATGCTCTACCTGGGGCTCGACCCCACGAACCCGACCCGGGCCGACGCCGACAAGGCGGTCGCCGCGCTCCAGAAGGCGAAGCAGGACGGGATCGTCCGGGACCTGAAGGGGAATTCGTACGCCGAGGACCTGAAGTCCGGCGACGCGGTCCTGGCCATGGCCTGGTCCGGCGACATGGTCCAGGCGCTCGTCGACAAGCCGACCCTGAAGTTCGCCGTCGGCTCGGAGGGCGGGATGCTCTGGACCGACAACTCGATGATCCCCAAGGGCGCCGCCCACAAGGGGACGGCCGAGCTGCTGATCGACTTCTTCTACCAGCCCGAGATCGCCGCCGAGGTCGAGGCGTACGTCAACTACATCTGCCCGGTCAAGGGGGCCGACGAGGCGATGAAGGCGCTCGACCCCGAGATCGCCAAGAACCCGCTCATCTTCCCACCCGACGACATCCTCGCCCGGCTCCGGGTGTTCGGCCCGCTGAGCGAGGAGGACGAGACCTACTTCAACGAGCAGTTCGCCAAGGTCCTCGGCGTCGGCTGAGCCGCGCGCCACGGAGACGGCAGGGACCGGGATGGGCACGCTCCTCAAGCGCCACCGCTGGATCGCCCCCTACGCGCTGCTCGCGCCGGGCATCCTCTGGCTGCTCGTCTTCTACGTCTACCCGGCCTTCCAGATGTTCGTGGCCAGCTTCTGGAGCGGATCACTCGAGAAGGGCTTCACGTTCTCGCTGGCCAACTACACGAACTACACCGAGGCGATCGACCAGTTCGCGCCGCAGTACCTGCGCTCGATCGTGTACGCCGGCGCCGCGACGGTCCTGACCTTCCTGATCGCCTACCCGCTCGCCTACACGATCGCGTTCAAGGGCGGGCGCTACAAGAACGTGCTTTTGTTCCTGGTCGTGGCCCCGTTCTTCACCAGCTTCCTGCTGCGCACGATCAGCTGGAAGATCATCCTCGGCGACACCGGCATCCTGCTCGGGCCGATCAAGGAGCTGGGCATCCTGCCCGAGGACTTCCGGCTCCTGGCGACACCGATCGCGGTGATCTCCGGGATCACGTACAACTTCCTCCCGTTCATGACCCTGCCGGTCTATGTCGCCGTGGAGAAGGTGGACTTCCGGCTCGTCGAAGCGGCCCGCGATCTCTACGCCGGTCCCTGGCGACCGGGTGGCGGGGTCGCGGGCGCCCTCGTGGCCGGAGTCCTGGCGGCAGTGCTCGGGATCGTCTTCGCCTGGCCGTGGCCGGTCCTCGCCACCGGCGCCGCCCTGATCGGTGCTGCCGTGGGCTGGTTCCTCGTCTCCGAATCGTTCGTCCGGGTAACGTTCCCACTCTCGTTGCCGGGCGTCTTCGCAGGTTCGCTGTTGACATTCATCCCGGCCATCGGTGACTACGTGAACGCCGAGTTCCTGGGCAACCCCGACACGAGGATGATCGGCAACGTCATCCAGAACAAGTTCCTGACCCAGAACGACTACCCGGTCGCCTCGGCCCTCAGCTTCACGCTGATGGCCGCGATCCTCGTCCTGGTCACGGTCTACGCCCGGATTCTGGGCACCGAAGAGCTCACGACCACGGGGCGGGTCTGAGATGACGCCCGTGGGCGGAGCGGTCGCAGCACCGGGAACCGGCGGAGCGAGCGCGGGTCGCCGGCCCGGCGGCGCGGCTGTCGGGCGCCTGGCCCGCCTGGCCGATCGGTACCTGCTGCTCGTCTACACCGGCCTGGCGGTCATCTATCTGCTCCTGCCGGTGGCGATCATCATCCTCTTCAGCTTCAACGACCCGGCCGGGAAGAGCAACTTCGTCTGGCAGGGCTTCACGCTCAAGTACTGGCTGAACCCGCTCGGCGTCGCCGGGCTCGGCGACGCGGTCTGGCTGAGCCTCGCCCTGGCCTTCCTGTCGACGATCATCGCCACGATCCTCGGCACGCTCGTCGCCCTGGCCCTCGTGCGCTACTCGTTCCGCGGCCGCGGGGCGGCCAATTCGCTGATCTTCCTGCCCATGGCGACCCCCGAGATCGTCCTCGGCGCCTCGCTCCTGACGATGTTCGTCTCGATCGGGAGCCCGCCCTTCTTCCCGCTCAACTTCTTCACGATCCTGCTCGCCCACATCATGTTCAACATCAGCTACGTCGTGGTCACCGTCAGGGCCCGCCTGGCCGGGTTCCCCAGGCACCTCGAAGAGGCGGCCATGGACCTCTTTGCGAACGAATGGCAGACGTTCTGGAAGGTGACCTTCCCGCTCATCCTGCCGGGCATCATCGCGGCGGCCCTGCTGGCCTTCAGTCTTTCGATCGACGACTTCGTGATCACCAACTTCACCGCAGGCAAGACCCAGACGTTCCCGATGTTCATCTACGCCAAGGCCCGGATCGGGATCCCGGTCCAGGTGAACGTCATCGGCACGCTCATCTTCGTGGTCGCCGTCGGCTCGGTCGGGGTCACGACCCTCGCCCAGCGCCGCTCGCGGTCAGGGTGATCCCGGTGACCGCGGACGCCGGCGCCGCGCCGCGCCGTGGCACGCTCGACCCCACGGTCACCCCGCTCGGCTTCGTCGGGATCGAGGAGGCAGCCCGCCTCGTCGGCGTGTCACCATCGGCGATCCGGCTCTGGGAGCGGCAGGGCCTCGTGCGCCCGCTCCGGACCGGGGGCGGGGCCCGCCGCTTCGGCCCGGCCGACGTGGCCCGTCTGCACTCGATCCGGCGCTGGCGACGGGTCGAGGGACTGAACGCAGCCGCGATTCGTCGTCTGCTCGAGCTCTCGGCCGGGAACGCCACGCGCCGGGCGCGTCACGCCGACCCTGACCGCCGGCCGGTCCACGAGCCGACCCCGGCGCCCGCCCTCGACCGGGCCGGACGACCACCCGGGCAGCCACCTGGCAGCGCACCGGTCCAGCACGCCCACCGGCCTCGGGACCTGCGCATCTCGCGCCGCCTGACGCTCCGCCAGGCGGCCGAGCAGAGCGGGCTGTCCGTCTCGTTCGTCTCGTCGCTCGAGCGTTCGCT
>CAYMBB010000226.1:0-4442 GCA_964388515.1 uncultured Anaerolineaceae bacterium | reverse complement strand
CAGTCAGGCGCGCCATCGCGACCGACGCTGCGCTGTCGCCCTCCCAGGGGCGGCGCCCGGTGAGGCACTCGTAGAGCACGATCCCGAGCGCGTAGATGTCCGAGGCCGCGCTGGCGGGCTCGCCGCGCGCCTGCTCGGGGCTGAAGTAGTGGACCGAGCCGAGCGTCATCCCCGGCAGGGTGAGCTCCGCCTCGGCAATCGCCCGGGCGATCCCGAAGTCGGTCACCTTCACCCGGCCATCGGTCGCGATCAGGATGTTGCCGGGCTTCACGTCGCGATGGACGATTCCCCGGGCGTGGGCGGCGTCGAGGGCGCGGGCGACCTCGGCCGCGATCCGGGCCGCCTGGCGCGGGGCGAGAGCGCCGTTCCGCCGCAGGAGCGAGGCCAGGTCCTCGCCCTCTACGTACTCCATGACGATGAACGGGCCGTCCGTGCCCTGGCCGTAGTCGTGGACCGAGACGATGTTCGGGTGGTTGAGCGAGGCGGCCGACTGCGCCTCCTGGCGGAAGCGGGCGAAGAAGTCGGGGTCGCGCCCGTACTCGGGGCGGAGCACCTTGACCGCGACGTCGCGCCCGAGCCGCAGGTCCTGGGCACGGTGGATCGTCGCCATGCCGCCCTGTCCGAGCAGCTCGACGAGCCGGTACCGGCCCCCGAGCACGCTGCCGATCTCCGCCACACGAACTCCTTCGGAACGCCAGGCCACGATCGCTGCCGCGACCGGCTGGCATCGTAGACGATCCCGTTACGGATCGAGGGCGCGCAGGTACTCGCGAAACTCCCGGCCGAGGTCGGGGCGCTGGAGGGCAAGCTCGACCGACGCCTTCAGCCAGCCCATCGTCGTGCCCGCGTCGTAGCGGACCCCGTCGAACCGGTACGCGTAGACCTGCTGCTCCTCCATGAGTGCCTCGATCGCGTCGGTGAGCTGGATCTCCCCGCCGGCACCGCGCGGCGTCTGCTCGAGCTTGTCGAAGATCTTCGGGGTGAGGATGTAGCGCCCGACGATCGCGAGGTTCGACGGCGCCTCGTCGGCGAGCGGCTTCTCGACGACCCGTGAGACCCGGTGGAGACGCCCGTAGTCTGTCGCCTCGACCGTCGGGTCGACGGCGATGATCCCGTAGCGGTTCGTCTCCTCGCGCGGCACCTCGGCCACCGCCACGACCGAGCTGTGCACCTGCTGGTAGGCGTGCATCAGCTGGCCGATGCACGGCCGGTCACCGACGACGACGTCATCGGACAGGATGACCGCGAACGGCTCGTGCCCCACGAGCTCCTTGGCCATGAGAACGGCGTGGCCCAGCCCGAGCTGCTCCTTCTGGCGGATGTAGGCGACCTGGGCGAGGTCGCTGATGTGCCGGATCTGGCGCAGCATCTCGATGTCGCCGCGCTCCTCGAGCAGGTGCTCGAGCTCGAACGAGAGGTCGAAATGGTCCTCGATCGCCCGCTTCTGGCTGCTGGTGACGATGATCACCTGCTCGATGCCGGCGGCGACCGCCTCTTCCACCGCGTACTGGATGACGGGCTTGTCGACGAGGGGCAGCATCTCTTTCGGCTGCGCCTTCGTGGCAGGCAGGAACCGGGTGCCCCAGCCGGCGGCTGGGAAGACCGCTTTTCGGACGCGCATCGAACCTCTGCGGGGCGGACGTGGACCCCGCCAGTATACCGCCGGACCCCTTCGCTCCCGGTTCGGTCCTCTCGGTTCAGTCCTCGCTCGCGGCCTGCCTCGAGGCCGCCGGGGCGGGGCGAACCGCCTTGCGCGAGCCCCCGCGTCGGGGTCCGCGTCGGGCTCGGCGTCAGGGTCCGCGTCGGGCGTCTGCGTCAGGGTCCGCGTCAGGCGTCCGCGTCGGGCGTCTGCGTCAGGGTCCGCGTCGGAGTCGGCGTCAGCCCTGGCCGCCGCCGTCGAACGGGGCCGCCTCCCGGCGGGTCGGGCGCAGCCGAACCCGGGTGAACGGGATCCGGATCTCCCGGAAGACCTCCGACGAGACGAGGAAGCCGGCGAACAGGAAGACGACGCCGAGGAACTTGCCCAGCTCGAACAGCTCCGTGTAGCCGAAGCGGACCAGACCGTCGGTGACGGTCGGGATGAACGCGCCGATCGCGATCAGGATCGTGGCCGGGACGCGGCTGTGGAGCCTGCCCGCCAGGAGCGCCCGGACCGCCCCGGGCAGCGAGGCGACGAGGTTGACCGCGATCGCCACCGGCGAGATCGCGAGGTTGAACAGGAACTGGTCGCCCGGCTGGCTCGGGTCGAGCGAGTAGGTCAGGACCCGTCGCTTGGGCATGAAGACGTAGGTCGAGAAGATCGCCCCCAGGACGAGCGAGAAGGCGCCGGTGATGTTCAGGAACGGGGTGAGCAGGCGGATGTGGCCCGGGATGATCGTGGCCACCGGCATCCCGGTCGCCGGGTCGACCGCATAGCCCGGCGCGGGCAGGGCGGTCGTCAGCATCAGGACGATGCTCAGGAGGGTCGCGCCCGCGACCGCGAACGCCGCCAGGTACGGCCAGCGCTCGTTCTGGAAGTACGTTTCGATCCCGATCGCCAGGGCCAGGACCAGGGCCGCGATCAGGTAGAGGATCGGCGCCGGACCGGCGTTCGCGTACTCAGGCTTGTTGCGGACGAGGAACGTGAACAGGCCGGCCAGGAAGAGGCTGACCGCGAACGAGTAGCCGAACCGCGTCCGGCCGAGCAGGAACGCCGTGCCCAGCCCGAGCCAGCCGGCCGTCCAGACGGCGCCGGTCAGGTACCAGGTCCGGTAGAGCGCCTCGTTCCATCCTGTGGCTGCCGCGAGCGCCTCGCTGCCGGCGCCGATCCCGTAGAAGAGCGTGCCGATCGCCCAGATCAGCTGGAAGCCATGGCGCCGCTCGCGCCACTGGTCGAGGAGCGCGACGGTGAACAGGAGGGCGAGCAGCGAGGTGAGACCGGGCAGCCAGACCGTGATGCTCATCGTGTGACCACCTCGGGGTCAGCGGTCGCGTCGGTGGCGCGACCGATCAGGCCGGGACGAACTCGTGATCGTCGCGATGGATCCCGTCGCACAGGCCCCATCGTGGCGACTCGCCGGGGATCGACACGGGACGCATGATCTCGCGGACCTCGGAGCGGCGACAGAAGAGGTAGCCCCGGCGACGCATCCAGGCGCGCACGTGGGACGGCTCGGCATGGAACTGGAACGGGCCCGGGTTCACGGCCGGGTGGGCGGTCCAGTCGGCGGCCGTCTCGGTCGCGACGACGTCGAGCAGGTTCACCCGCCACGGCGTGCCTTCGATCACCTCGCCGCAGCCGCCGCAGCGGATCGCCACGTTGTCGTGGACGATCGTCCGGATCGTGACACCCATGATCTCCATGGCTGCGATCGTAGCATCTCCCGGTGGGCGGTGGACGGGTCGGGGCCGACTCACGGCGGGGCGCGGTGGGCGGGGGGGCAGTGGGCGGCGAGCGGGGCGCCGCAGCCGGCGAGCGGTGAGCGGGGGTGGCCGCAGCCGGCGAGCGGTGAGCGGGGCGCCGCGGCCCAGCCCCGCGAGGACGGCTGGCAGCCCGCCGCCTTCCAGACATGGTGCCCCCAAGGGGATTCGAACCCCTGATCTCCACCTTGAAAGGGTGGCGTCCTGGGCCTCTAGACGATGGGGGCGCCCGCTGCGGAGTGTAGCCTACCCGCCCGCGCGACCCCCGCCAGCTCTGTCAGCCGGGTTGCCGGGGGCTCGGGCGGCGGGCTCGGGCTCGGGCGGCCGGGCTCAGGCGGCGGGCGCGGGCGGCGGACGCGGGCGGCCGAACCCCCGGTGTGCGCACGGGCGGCCGAACCCCCGGTGTGCGCACGAGCGGCCGAACCCCCGGCGTACGGCACACTGCCAGCTCCCGAATGCAGAGAAGGATTAGCTCGCACGGTATCAGCGGCCCGAGACCCGGGCTGCTGCCAACCGGGCCGTTGTCGGACCGCTCGAGACGCCGTTCCGGCCGTCGCGAGTCACGGAAGGTCTACCGAGGACCGGATCTGGGCTGTGGAGAAGCTGCGGCTCGCCCCTGGTGCCTTCCCTGCGACCGGAAGACCGTCCGATAATCCTTCTCTGACTAAGGCCGACGGGAAACGCCGGCGGACAGCGCGGAAGCGTCCCCGACGCACCCCCGAGACAACGCGCAGACCGGCGGGAGGCCCCGGGGGACGGCACGCAGATCGATGGCCCGCTGGCCGACGGCGCGCAGACCGACGGGAAGCGCCGGGAGATGGGAGCCCGGAGACCGCCTGCCGCCTGCCGGCCGCCTGCGGCCTGCCGGCCGCCTGCCGCCTGCCGGCCGCCCTCTCGCCCTATCCCCGCCAGACGAGGGCCAGGACGGCCGCGATCGCGAAGCTGCCAGCGGCGATCAGGGCGGCGATCCCGCCCAGGAGGGCAAGCGCGAACGCCCGGGCGCCCTGCCCGTCGCGCGCGACCCGGTACGTCTCGATCGCACC
>CAYMBB010000225.1:0-4452 GCA_964388515.1 uncultured Anaerolineaceae bacterium | reverse complement strand
GAAGATAGCCACCTGGCACGTATCTGATACCCTGTACCGGTGGCCGGAGCATCGATCGCCGATTCCCTCGAGCGACTCGTCTTTGCCGGGGTCGCCCTCACGACCCGCGCCCTCAGCGAGGCGACGCCCGGCCTGGAGCTGACCCTTCCGCAGTGGCGAGTCCTCGTCATCCTGGGCGAGGCAGACGATGGGGTGACCGTGAGCGAGGTGGCCTCCCAGATCGGCGTCACGGTCCCCGCCACGAGCCGGCAGCTTCGTCGGCTCGAGCGGCGCGGCCTGGTGGTCTCTGGTCCAGACGAGCACGACCGACGGGCGACCCGCGTCCGACTGACGGCGTCCGGCCGATCGGTCCGGGCGGCGATCGTCGGCTACCGGCGGGTCCGGATCGAGGAGGCCGCGGCGGGGATCCAGCCGTCGCCCCGACTCGCCCGCGAGCTGGCACGGATCGCCGACGCGTTCGAAGGGCAGCGTTGAGCGGCCTGCTCGAGCGGCTCCTTCGCCCCGCCCGCCGTCGCATCCGGACCGCGGCCTACCTGCGCAAGTGGGTCGTCCTCGGCGTCACGATCGGGGTGGTCAGCGGCCTGGGTGCCGCCGTCTTCTTCTGGGCACTCGAGGCGTCGACCCGCCTGTTCCTCGGAGTTCTGGCCGGGTTCCAGCCCGCCTCGCCGGTGGGCGAGGGCGGCGCACCGATCGCGGACCCGGCCCGCGCCTGGGCGATCCCGTTCGTCGTCGCACTCGGTGGCCTCATCTCGGGGATCATCGTCGTTCGCCTGGCGCCCGAGGCGGAAGGCCATGGCACCGACGCGGCGATCGCCGCCTTCCATCATGGCCCACGCCGGGTCCGGTCGCGGATCCCGGTCGTCAAGCTCGTCGCATCCGCGATCACGATCGGGTCCGGGGGTTCAGGTGGCCGCGAGGGTCCGACGGCCCAGATCGGCGCCGGCTTCGGGTCGCTCCTGGCCCGGCTCCTTGACCTCGACGCCGGAGACGCCCGGATCGCGGTTGCGACCGGGATGGCGGCCGGCATCGGCGCGATCTTCCGGGCCCCGCTCGGAGGAGCAGTCCTCGGCGCTGAGATTCCCTACCGCGAGGACGTCGAGGCCGAGGCGCTCGTGCCCTCGTTCGTGGCCTCGGTGGTCGCGTTCTCGGTGTTCGGGGCGTTCGTCGGGTTCGGGCCGATCTTCGGCCGTGTCGCCGGCGCCGGCTTCGAGGATCCTCGCCAGCTCGTCTACTACGCCCTCATCGGACTGGTCGCCGGGCTCGTGGGCCGTCTCTACATCTCGAGCTTCTACGGGTTCAGCCGACGGTTCGGAGCCTGGCGCCTGCCGCGCGAGCTGCGCCCGGCGATCGCGGGGTTGGTGGTCGGGGCCATCGGAATCGCCATTCCGGGCGCGCTCGGGACCGGGTACGGGTGGGTCCAGGCGGGCTTCGATCGCCAGACGCTGCTCGCCCTGCCGCTGGCGATGGTCCTCGTCCTCCCGTTCGCCAAGATCCTCGCCACGTCGCTGTCGATCGGGTCCGGTGGCTCGGGCGGCGTGTTCGGGCCCGGGATGGTGATCGGCGGCCTGCTGGGGGCGGGGCTCTGGCGGCTCCTCGAGCCGATCGCCCCGGCGATTCCGTTCGAGCCGGCGCCGTTCGTGATCGTGGCCATGATGGCCCTCTTCGGGAGCATCGCGCATGCGCCACTCGCGGTCATGCTCATGGTCGCGGAGATGACCGACAACCTCGCGATGCTCGCTCCGGCGATGATCGCGGTCGGACTTGCGACCCTCGTCGTCGGCGATCGCTCGATGTACCGGAGCCAGCTCCGGAGCCGGGTGGACTCACCGGCGCACCGGTTCCGGCTCGCGATGCCGCTCATGGCGTCGATCCCGGCCGGTGACGCCGCGCGGCAGCCGCGGCTGGTCCTCCGCTCCGGGACCCGTGTCGCGTCGGCCCGCGTCCGATTTGCCGACGTCGACGTCCCGGGAGCGCCGGTCGTCGACGAAGGCGGCGTCTTCCGGGGCGTCGTCACCCGCGCCAGCGTGGAGGCGGCCCGATGGGAGACCGAGATCGGGAGCCTCGTCGATGAGGCGGGTCCGGTCGTGTCCGCCGACGACGGCCTCGACGACGCGCTCGGTACGCTGGCCGACCACCATGCCCGGTGGGCCCCGGTCGTCGCCGACGGTCGGCTCGTCGGGGTGCTCTCGGCGCGGGACGTGATGACCGCCTATCGCAGGGCACTGGCCGGGAACGTCCGCCAGGTCCGCGGGCTCGGGGCAGGCGGCGTCCTGCTCGAGGCCGACCTCCCTCCTGGGTCATCGCTTGTCGGTCGGACGGTTGCCGAGATCGCCTGGCCGCGCGAGTGCGTCCTCGTCGCGATCGAGCGCGACGGCGCGCTGCTCGTGCCGCGGGGTCCGGTGCGACTGGCGGCGGGCGATCGCGTCTCCCTGTTCGCAACTCCAGGCTCGGAGGAGGCGGCCCGGGCCCTGCTCGCCGGCGCGGCGGCCGGTGAAGCGGGCGTGCCCAGCCCGTGACGACGCCGTCCCCGACTACGGTCGCGTCTTCGGCGGCTGCGGGAGCCCGGCCAGCTCCGCCTCTTCCTCGCCCAGGTGCGGCTCGATCAGGTGCGGGCCGAGGTCGTCCTCCTCGTAGAGCGTCGGTTCCTCGGCCAGCTCGAGGGCCTCGTCGGGGTCGAACGGTCCGACCGGGATGTCCTCGAGATCGGCCATCCGCTGCTCGGGCAGCGTCGGCTCGAGCGGTACCGAGAAGGCGTGCCTCCCCCCGGCGGGGCGGGTCACCCGGACGTGGACCGGGGCCGGGCGGGGAGCGGACGTGTCGGACCGCGGACGGGTGACCGCCGGCTGGAGCATCGCCGGCCGCATTCGTGCCCGCAACCAGGCGAGTGACCTGATCGTCAGGCCGATCCCGACCACCAGTCCGCTGGTGAACACGGTCAGAAGCGTCAGCGCTCGCATCGCACACCGCCTCTCCGCAGTCTCGGGTCGCCGGCATCCGTCGCCGGCCGGGATCACATGATCGCCCGCCGGTTCCAGGCGGTCCAGTGCCGAAATGCCCGGCCCGACTCGACCGGCGACCATTCCCCGCCCGGCCCGCCGGCGCCTCCCGCCGGCGCCTCGCCCCGGCGCCTCGCCGATCCGGTGGTCGCTCGGCCCGGACGTCCGGGCCACCACCGGGGAGCCACCCGTACCATGGAAACGGCCGACGGCCGGGTCCATGCTGATGGCCACGCCGCAGCTTCATGTCCCCGAGGGAGACCGATCGGTGCCCCTGGTCCAGCAGCGCAGGATGCTCGCTCACGTCGGTCGGCGGCTGGCCGCGCTCGTCGTGGCGACAGGCTTGCTGGCCATCCTGGCCGCCCCGGTCGCAGCGGTCGAGGGACCGACCAACCTCTCCGCGCCGTCGGTCTCGCCGCGCACAGGCACGCCCGACACGCCGATCACCTTCGAGGTGACGTACAGGAACCACGAGGGCTCCGAGCCTGCTTCGGTCTGGGTTGTCATCGACGGTGACGCGTTCACGATGTCCGCGCGCGGCGGCAAGTGGAAGGAGGGCGTCCGGCTCAGGCTGGTGCGGACCCTGTCGATCGGAACGCACTCTGTCGTGTTCGAGGCCGCCGACTCGAGGAAGTTCACTGATTCGCTTGACGCCGGCACGGTGGTGATCGAGGCGCCGACGCCCACGCCGGTCCCGACCGCCAGCCCGGTGCCGACACCCACGCCGGTCCCGACCGCCAGCCCGGTGCCGACACCCACGCCGACGGCTCGCCCCACGGCGACCCGGCCGCCGACGGTGAGCCCGACAGCAACCCCAGCCCCGGTCCCGGCCGGTGGAATCGCCTCCGGCGGCGGCTCGTCCGGTTCCGGCGGCTCGTCCGGTTCCGGCGGCTCGACGGAGGGCGGCTCCGGGAGCGGGGACGGCGGATCGGCAGCCGCGCCGGCCTCGAGCGGGACGACCTCCACGGGCAGGGCCGATGGTGGGGTCGCCGGCGACATTGCGACCGGGACGTCCGAGTCGGCGGCTGACTCGGGCGCCCCGTCGACGGCGGCGCGTGACGGCCTCCAGTCGGGCGGCTCGCCCGCTGTCCCGGCCGCCGGCCTGCCGGACGGAGCAGCGCCCGACGGGACCCCGCCCGATGGCAGCTCTCTGGACGCGGCCGCCTCCGGCGGCCCCGGCGGGCAGGAGCGGTCGCAGGCAACGTTCCTCGGCGGGTCGACGAGCGGGGGCACGGATCCGGCGACCGACTCGCCCGGCCTGCGCGCGCTCGGTCTCGGCGGGCCGGAGATCCCCCTGGCCGTCCGCCTGGCCGTCCAGACGATCGTCACCACCGGCGGCGTCACCCTGGCGATGGCGTTGTTCGCCTTCAGGAAGCGACGGCGCGCCGGCGAGCAGCCCGAGCCGGACGAGGTGCTCCGCTCGAAGGCAGGACGCCCGGCGCCTCCGGTCTCCAGT
>CAYMBB010000224.1:2889-4467 GCA_964388515.1 uncultured Anaerolineaceae bacterium | reverse complement strand
CGGCCAGCTGGCCCCGCAGCTCGCCGGCCGGGTTGGCCGCGGTGTGGAGGTTGACGTAGGCCGTGCCGGCCCGGATCGCGTCGAGCGCGCCCGCGAACGTCGTCACCCCGCCGGTCGGGGTGAGGCTGGCGGCGCTGAGCGTGCCGACGACCGGGCTCGTCCCGACGCCGGAGAGCGGGAAGAGGATGCCGCCGTTCGAGCCGGCCGCGCCGAGGTGGATGTGGCCGGCCGCCGGCGCCGCGGTCATCCCGCTCCAGGTCAGCCACCAGGTGATCGCGTCGCCGGCGGCGCTGATCACGACCGTCGCCTCGCCGGTTGCCGCGCCGGTCACCGGCGGGACCTCCTGGCTCCCCGTCAGCGGGGTGGAGAAGCCCTGGGCGCCGGTGGCGACGGCCAGCTGGCCCCGCAGCTCGCCGGCCGGGTTGGCCGCGGTGTGGAGGTTGACATAGGCCGTGCCGGCCCGAATCGCGTCGACCGCCGCCGAGAAGGTCGTCACTCCGCCCGTGGCGACGAAGTCCGTGGCGTCGAGGGCGCCGACGAACGGGCTCGGCCCGGCCGCGAGCGGGAACATGACGCCGCCATTGGAGCCGGCCGCGCCGAGGTGGATGTGCGCCGCGGCCAGCGGGCCGCTCAGTCCGCCGTACTGGACGAGGTAGCGGATCGTCGTCCCGTCAGGGCTCAGGACGAACGTCGCCGAGCCGGTTGCCGAGGTGGCGACCGCCGGGACCTCGGCGGCGCCGGAGAGGGTCGTGGTCCAGACTTCGCCGCTCGCCGCCGCGGCGTTCGCGCTGGCCGGCAGGACGAGCAGTCCCGCGATGACGGCCACGATTCCGATCTGTCGTCTCATTTTCGTTCTCCTCCGTCGAGTGGTCGCCGGTCCCTCGAGCGAGGACCGGTTGACGCTCCGTACGTCGGGAACGGCCGGGTGGATCTTCGGCCGCTCGTGACGGTCGCCGAAACCGGGCCGGCCGGGCCGGCGTATCGGGGAGCAGGGCCGGACGACCGGGCCGGCGACGGGGAGGCGGCGATGGCGATCGGGGTCAGGCGGCGTGGTCTGGCGGCGGGTCTCGGTCTCGCCGCGGCGCTCTGGGGCGCCGGCCGGGTGGCCGGCCCGGTCCTCGGGGCCGGAGCCGGGGTGACGATCGCGAACTTCGCCTACACGCCCGCGAGCGTGACGATCGCGGCCGGCGAGAGCGTGCTCTGGACGATGGGCAGCGACCCCGAGCAGCACACGGTGACCCCCGATGTTGCCGGCGCGTTCACGGGCAGCGGGATTCTCGACAGCGGCCAGACGTTCCAGCTCACGTTCGAGACGCCCGGCACGTACCCGTACCACTGCCAGCTCCATCCGTTCATGAAGGGGACGGTCGTGGTCACCGGTGGATCGGGGACTCCGGTGCCGACGGCGGCGTCGACCCCGACCCCGCGCCCCACCGCAACCCCGACGCCGACCCCCACGCCGCACCCGAGCGCGACCCCGACGCCGAGCCCCACCGCGACCCCGAGGCCGAGCCCGACCCCGAGCGCGGCGACGCAACCGACGAGCTCGCCATCGCCGGCGTCACCGGGCAGCGGCTC
>CAYMBB010000224.1:1596-2789 GCA_964388515.1 uncultured Anaerolineaceae bacterium | reverse complement strand
GCGAGTCGCTCGGCCGCCCGCTCGAGGTCGGTCATGCTCGTCGCGATCGTGAACCGCAGGTGGCCCTCGCCCGCCTCGCCGAAGGCGATCCCGGGGACGGCGGCGATGTCACCCTGCTCGAGCAGTCGCTCGGCGAGGGCGACGCTGTCGAGTCCGGAATTCGGGAAGCGCGGGAAGAGGTAGAACGCGCCATCGGGCGCCTCGCACTCGATCCCCTCGATCGCGTTCAGCGCCTCGACCATGAACCGGCGCCGGTCGGCGTAGGCCGCCACCATCCCGGCCACGCAGTCCTGCGGACCGGTCAGGGCCGCCACCCCGGCGGCCATGGCGAACGACGAGGCCGACGTCACCCCCTGGCTGTGGAGGTTCATCGCCAACGTGGCGACGGGCTCGGGAGCCGCCAGCCAGCCCAGTCGCCAGCCGGTCATCGCGTAGGCCTTGCTGAAGCCGTTGATGACCACCGTCCGCTCGGCCATGCCGGGCTCCGCGGCCAGGCTGTGATGGACCGCGCCGTCGAACACGAGGTGCTCGTAGATCTCGTCGCTGATCACGTACAGGTCGGCCTCGGTGGCGATCCGCACGATCGCGTCGATCTCCTCGCGGCTGAGGACCCGGCCGGTCGGGTTGTTCGGGCTGTTGACGAGCAGGACCTTCGAGCGCTCGCTGAGCGCGGCCTGCAGGCGCGCCTCGGTGATCCGGTAGTCGTCCGTCGCCGGCAGCGCCACGCGGACCGCCTGGGCGTCGTTCAGTCCGATCATCGGCCCGTAGCTCACCCAGGCCGGGTCGAGGACGATCACCTCGTCGCCAGGGTTGACGAGCGCGCCGAGGGCGACGAAGAGCGCCCATTTCGCCCCGGGGGTGACGATCACCTGGTTCGGCCGGACCCGGACGCCGTTCTCGCGCTCGAGCTTGTCGACGATCGCCTCGATCAGGGCCGGCCGGCCGCGCGCCGGCGGGTAGTGTGTGTCGCCGGCGCGCAGGGCGGCCTCGGCCGCCTCGACGATGTGGCGGGGGGTGGGGAAGTCGGGGTCGCCGCCGGCGAGGGCGACGATGTCGCGCCCCTGGGCGCGCAGGACGCGGGCGCGATCCGAGACGGCAATCGTGGCCGACGGTTCGGTCCGGCCGAGACGGGTCGAGAGCGGCTTCACCGGGTCCTCCAGGTCAGGGGTGGTTGCGGGAACAGCCGGCCGGCG
>CAYMBB010000224.1:0-1496 GCA_964388515.1 uncultured Anaerolineaceae bacterium | reverse complement strand
CAGCTCGGCCTTCGTCGCCTCGTCGAGCGAGGGAGCCGGTGCCCGGACGTGGGCCGAGGCGATCGCTCCCCGGAGCTGGTAGACGTGCTTGCGCAGGGCGAGGTTGATCCCGGCCTGGTTCTCGAAGCGGATGAGCGGCAGGGCGCGATGGAAGGCCGCCCTCGCGCCGGCGAGGTCGCCGGCCGTGAAGCGGGTCCAGATGTCGACCAGGATCTCCGGGAAGCCGAAGCCGGTCATCGTCCCGATCGCGCCGCGTCGCAGCTCCTCGAGCACGAACAGTCCGCCCAGGCCGCCGAAGATCCGGACGGCCGGGTTGGCGGCGAGCACGGCGCTCGTCTTCGGCGCCGTCGGCTCATCTTCCAGCTTCAGGAAGCGCAGCCGGGGATGCTCGCCGGCCAGGCGGCCGATGAACTCCGGGCTCATGAACACGCCGCTCGAGGGCGGGTAGTCCTGGACGACGATCGGCAGGCCGACGGCCTCGGCGAGCGCGAGGTAGTGGCGGCGGAGCGCCGCGTCGTTCGGCCGCGAGAGGGCGGGCGGCCCGACCATCAGCGCCCGCGCCCCCATCGCCTCGGCCTGGCGGCTGAGGGCGAGGCTGCGGTCGGTCGCGGCGTGGGTCGTGCCGACGCACACGGGCACCCGGCCGTCCGCCGCCTCGATCGTCCGGGCGACGACCCGCTCGCGCTCCGCGTCGGAGAGCTTGCCCGCCTCGCCCATGACGCCCAGGATCGTCAGACCCTGGACGCCCCGGCCGATGACGAAGTCAACCAGGCGCCCCAGGCTCGGCTCGTCGAGGGTGCCGTCGGGCTGGAACGGCGTGGGCAGGATCGTGTAGACGCCGCGGAGGTAGTCGAACGGGTCGGGCTCATGGCTGTGGTTCACGCCGGGGATGGTAGCGGTCCACCGGCCCGGGCGTGAGCCGGGGCGCGTTGTCGCCGCCCCGTTGT
Organism: uncultured Anaerolineaceae bacterium; assembly: GCA_964388515.1. Classification (GTDB taxonomy): domain Bacteria; phylum Chloroflexota; class Limnocylindria; order Limnocylindrales; family CSP1-4; genus JAKAHU01. The sequence goes on along the minus strand of CAYMBB010000224.1, from coordinate 549 downwards.
CGCCGCCCCGTTGTCGCTGCCCCGCTGCGGTCGTGGGCCGCGGCCGCCCCGGGACGCCGCGCCGGATCAGTCCTCGGTGACCAGCACCGCCGCGCCGCCGATCTCGCCCCGCGCCAGGCGCGCCAGCGCATCGTTCGCCTCGGACAGCGGGAACGGCTCGACGCTCGTCCGGATCGGGATCGCCGCCGCCAGCTCGAGGAACTCGCGGGCGTCCTGGCGGGTGAAGTTGGCCACGCTGCGGATCGAGCGCTCCCACCACAGCAGCTCGTACCCGAACTCCGGGATCCGATCGAGGTGGATCGCGTTGATCGCCACGGTCGCCCCGCGCTCGAGCGTCTCGCGCGCGGCGCCCACGACCTCGCCGACCGGGGCGAAGGTGATCGCCGCGTCGAGCGCGCCCGGCGGCCGCCCGCCGTACCCGCACACCCCCGCCGCCCCCAGATCCAGGGCCCGGCCGCGCTCACGCCCCGCGCCGGTGAAGACGCACACCCCGCAGCCCCAGTAGAGCGGGCCCTGGATCCCCACGCGAGCCCCGGCGCACACGCCGAA
>CAYMBB010000223.1:1983-4503 GCA_964388515.1 uncultured Anaerolineaceae bacterium | reverse complement strand
CGACGTCTCGAACGAGGGCTTCCCGTACCTCACCGCGCGCTCGATCACGGTCGGCCACGTGCCCGTCCTTGCCCTCCGGGTGACGTACGTCGGCGAGCTCGGCTGGGAGCTCTACCCGCCGGCCGAGTACGGCCTGACCCTCTGGGACACGCTCTGGGAGGCGGGCCGGGCGCACGGCCTCGTCGCGGGCGGCTACCGGGCGATCGACGCGCTCCGTCTCGAGAAGGGCTATCGCGTCTGGTCGAGCGACATCACCCCCGAGGAGACCCCCTACGAGGCGGGTCTCGGGTTTGCGGTCCGGCACGACAAGGGCAGCGACTTCATCGGCCGCGAGGCGCTCGTTGCCGCGAAGGCGACCGGGCCGCGCAAGCGCCTGCGCTGCCTCGTGCTCGACGATCCGCGCTCGGTCGCGCTCGGCAACGAGCCGGTCCGGATCGACGGTGCGATCGTCGGCCGGGTGACCTCCGGCGGCTCCGGCTTCGCGGTCGAGCGCCCGATCGCGTCCGCGTACCTGCCGCCCAACGTCCCGATCGGGGCGTGCGGCGAGATCGATGTGTTCGGCGAGTGGGTCGGCTTCGAGATCGCCCGCGAGCCGCTCTTCGACCCCGCGGGCGCGCGGATCCGGGCGTGAGCCGCGGGTCGGGCGGCGCTCCATTCGGGCCCGCCTGGAGCGCCTCATGCCGGCGCGGCAGCGAAGCCGAGCTCCGGGGCTGGCTCGAGTTCGGGCTCGGGCTCGCCGACGCGGCCGACGCGATCGCCCTCCGGCACTTCCGCCACGACGTCGCGGTGACGACCAAGCCGGACCGGACGTTCGTCACCGAGGCCGACCGCGCGATCGAGCGCCTCGTCCGCGAGCAGGTCGCCGGGCGCTATCCCGCCCACGGCCTCCTCGGCGAGGAGTACGGGACCGAGGCGCCCGGGGCGGCGGTCCGCTGGTACATCGACCCGATCGACGGGACCCACAACTTCATCCGCGGGATCCCGATCTTCGGGACGCTCCTCGCGGTCGAGCGCGACGGCGAGCTCCAGGTCGGGGTCCTCTCGGCGCCCGCCCTCCGCGAGCGCTGGTACGCGCTCCGCGGCGGCGGCGCGTGGAAGAACGGCGAGGCGGGATCAGCCGGGCCCCGCCGGATCCGGGTCTCCGGTGTCCGCGCGCTCGCCGACGCCCAGCTCCTCACGGCCTCGGGCGCCGAGCTCGAGGCGAGCGGCCGGGCGCCGGGCTTCCCGGCCCTCCGGCGGGCGGCCTGGCGGGAGCGCGGCTTCGGCGACTTCTGGGGCTACGCACTCGTCGCCGAGGGCGCAGCCGAGGCGATGACCGAGGTCGGCGTGAACCCGTGGGACCTCGCCGCGCCGCAGGTCCTCGTCGAGGAAGCCGGCGGGCAGGTCACCGACCTCTCGGGCCACCGCCGGATCGACGGCAAGGAGCTGCTCGCCTCGAACGGGTGGCTCCACGCCGCTATCCTGGCGGGCCTCGCCCGGCCGGGGACGGAGCCGGCAGGACCGGGGCCGTCGGCATGACCGGACCCGCACTCCCGAGCGAGCTGAAGGCCCGCCTGGTCGGCGTCCTCGAACGCGTTTCGGAGCTGGCCGGGCGGCAGCTGACGCTCGAGCCACTCTCGGGCGGCATCACCAACCGCAACTTCCTGGTCCGCGTGGACGACGAGGTCGCCCCCGGCAGCACGTACGTGCTTCGCCTCCCCGGCAACGACACCCACCTGCTGGGGATCAGCCGCGAGGTCGAGTACGCGGCGACGGTCGCGGCTGCCGGGGTGGGCATCGGGCCGGAGGTGGTCGCGTTCATCCGTCCGGAGGGCTACCTGCTCACCCGCTTCATCGTCGGCGAGCCGATCGGTGCCGAAGCGGTTCACGAGGCACGGACGATCGCCCGGGTCGCGGACTCGATCCGTCGGTTCCACCAGGGCCCGCCCATCCCTGGCATCTTCGTGCCGTTCCGCATTGGCGAGGCGTATGGGGCCCTGGCTGCCGCCCGGGGCGTGGCCATCCCGGCCGAGTACGAGGAGGCGCGGGTCTGCATCCGACAGATCGAGCGTGCGTTCCTGGAGCAGCCCGTCGAGATGTGTCCCTGCCACAACGACCTGCTGAACGCGAACTTCCTCGACGATGGGCGCCGGATCTTCATCGTCGACTGGGAGTACGCGGGCATGGGGGATCCGTTCTTCGATCTCGGCAACTTCAGCGTGAACAACGAGCTGACCCCGGACGAGGACGCGGTCCTGCTCGGCGCCTACGAGGGCGGGGTCGCGCCGTCGCGGCTCGCCCGGCTGCGGTTGATGCGCCTGGTGTCCGACTTCCGCGAGGCGATGTGGGGCGTGCTGCAGCAGGGGATCAGCAGCCTCGATGTCGACTTCCGTTCCTACGCCGCCAGCCACTTCCGCCGCCTGCTCAGCGAGGCATCGGGCCCCGAGTTCGGGCAACTGCTCCGCCTCGTCCGGGACCGGTGAGCGAGCGCCCGCGTCCTGCCGACCGTTGCGCGCCGCCAGCGGTCCCGGGTGATCCCCC
>CAYMBB010000223.1:0-1883 GCA_964388515.1 uncultured Anaerolineaceae bacterium | reverse complement strand
AGCGCCCGCGTCCTGCCGACCGTTGCGCGCCGCCAGCGGTCCCGGGTGATCCCCCCGCCTGAGGCACCAGTCAACCGAGGAGGAGATTCCGACCGTGCAGATCGTGGTCCTGGTGAGGCCGGTGCCGGACACCTCGGGCGGCAGGGTCGTGGCCGCGTCCGTTGCCGCCTTCCTCGGCCTGCCGTACCTGTCGTCCGCCGGCCGGATCGAGATCGGCGAGTCCTTCGTCCGAGTGCGCCGCCTGAGCCAGGCCGGCGACGATCTGATCGAGGCGCCGCTCGCCTCGCTCGTCGTCTGCACCCAGGCACTCGGCGCGTCGCGCTACGCGTCGCTCAAGGGGACCATCGCCGCCCGGGCGAAGGAGATCCGGACGATGTCGCTCGCCGAGGTGGGCGCGGCCCTCGGAGACGTCGGTGGCGCCGCATCGAGGACGCGACGGGAACGCGGAGACCGCGTCGTCCACCCCGGTCGATTATTAGCTCTGCTTTACGGTTCCATTAGAAAGATGCGATTGACGTTACGCATGGTCGATCCGATCCTCGTCCCTCACATAGCCGATGGAGCGTCCCCACGCTGTGCCGTGGCCGCTCCGGCAGGCCAGGTGGACGGAGGGAGCATGACACGCTGGCAGCGGTCACGGCGATGATCGGAACCGGACGCGCCTCCGGGCTCGTCGGCGGCGCCGGAACGCTTGTGGCGACGGGCCGCGACGCGACCCGGACGGCCTCCGAGCCGCTGGCGTCGACAGCCCGGTGACTCCCGTGGAGCAGGCGAGGGTGGTCGTGGTCGGTGGCGGGATCACCGGCTGCTCGGTCGCCTACCATCTGGCGCTCGCCGGATGGACGGACGTGCTCCTCGTCGAGAAGGCGCAGCTCACGGCCGGCTCGACCTGCCAGGCCGCCGGCCTCGTCACCGTCTTCAATCCGTCCTCCACGATGATGCAGTTCCGCCGCTACAGCGTGGAGCTCTACGAACGACTGGGCGTCTTCCGCCGGGTCGGGAGCCTCCGCCTGGCGTCGAGTCCCGAGCAGCTGCGGGAGCTCGAGCGGACCGCCAGCCGCGCCCGCGGGATCGGGCTCGACGTGGAGGTCATCTCGGCCGACGAGGCGCTCCGGCTCATGCCGGCCCTCTCCGCCGAGCACCTGTACGGGGCGGTCCACCTCGCCCAGGATGGGCATCTCGACCCGCATGGAGCGACGTACGCCGTGGCCGATGCGGCCCGCGCGCTCGGCGTTCGCATCCGGACGGGCGTGCGCGTCACCGGCCTCGAGCTGCGGCACCGGCGGACGACTGGCACCGGCGGCACCGGTCGACGCGAGATCGCCCGCGTCCTCACCGACCATGGCCCGATCGCGACCGAGATCGTCGTCAACGCCGCCGGGATCTGGGCACCGCAGGTCGCGGCGATGGCCGGAGCGTTCATCCCGTCGACGCCGGTCGACCACCAACACGTCGCCCTGCGCGCCGTCCCGGGCTTCGAGCTGCCCGCCGACATGCCCTGTTTCCGCGACCCCGACAATCTCGTCTACGGCAAGAGCGAGCACGGCGGCATGCTCTTCGGTGGCTACGAGACCAACCCCGTGAGCCGCTGGGAGGACGGGGTGCCGTGGGACCACGCCGCTCGATCGCTGCCATCGGACTTCGGGCGCTTCGAGCCGCTGATGGCCGGCGCGATCCGGAGGTTCCCCTTCCTGGCCGACGCGGAGGTCGTCCGGCTCGTGTGTCATCCCGACGCGATGACACCCGACGCGGGGCCGCTCCTGGGTCCGATGCCCGGGATCGACGGCCTCTGGATCGCCGCCGGGCTGTCGCTCAACGGCTTCGGAGGTGGCGGCGGGATCGGGCGGGCGCTGGCCGGCTGGATCACCGCCGGAGACCCAGGC
>CAYMBB010000222.1:0-4506 GCA_964388515.1 uncultured Anaerolineaceae bacterium | reverse complement strand
TGGTCGGGGCGAGAGGATTTGAACCTCCGACCTCATCGTCCCGAACGATGCGCGCTACCAAGCTGCGCCACGCCCCGACCGAGGGTGCCCGTTTGACAGGGCGACCGGATGATAGCAGACCCGCGGCCCCCGACCGTCTGAGAGTCTCGACCGTCTGAGAAACGCCGCGCAGAGTCGGGTGGATTCACCTCTCGCTGCCACGACGCCGAGGGCCGCTGCTCGGGCGCGACTACCGAGGGTCGGTGCCCCCGTCAGGCCCAGCCGACCTCCTCCTCGGCCCGCTCGTGGTCGAAGACCTCCGGGTCGAACCGCCCGCCCGCCAGATCGAGCATCCAGCGACGCTCGGGGTGGCGTGGGTCGAGGACGATCGCCAGGAAGTCCAGGTAGCCGGACGGTCCGCCGCAATCCTCCGGCGGACAGGCACGCTCGCCCCCGACGAGCCGCGGATAGCGCACCCCCGGCTCGGGCTCGAGAACCCGCTCGAGGACGACCTCGTGCTCCCAGCCGTCGCCGAAGTCGTAGAGGTACCGGCACCGGCCCCCCGGCGCGCGGCCGATCTTCGTGGTCCGGATCCGCTGCGCGTCCACGACCTCCCGACCGAACTCGCGATCGGGCGGCCCGTAGGCGACGCCGTCGATCGTGAACTCGTAGAGATGCTCCTGGCGCCAGCCCATCGCCGCCTGGATCACGCGGTGAAGTCGCTCGAGGCTGATCCGGGCCGGCACCTGGACCCGGCGCCAGATCGGGGGTGCGAGATCGAGCAGGGCGATCCGCAGCTCGTACACCGGAGAGGGGTCGACCTGCTCCGGGACGAACGGCTCCCACCACAGGTCCTCGTACTCGGCCCAGTCGGTACCGGTCGGCGCGGCAAGGTGGTCGCGGGTGTCGAAACCGGCGGCCGCAAGCGCGTCTCCAAGCGGGAGTCCGGGCTGGCGAAACGCGTCCGCCTCGCGGGCGATCACCTCCGCGACCACGTCGTCGATCGGGACGCCCGGCTCGTACGGATCGGGCCGATGAACGGACCATGCCCGCTGAGCCGCTGCCCCGACGAGTGCGACGAAGGCGGCCGCATCCCCTGCCGGCTCGCCAACCCCCTCGAGGACGAGCCCGCCGTCCCGGCGTCGAAGACCGACCAGCTCGCCGGCTCGCCGGCCCCGAAGCCAGCCCTCGGGCCCCGCGAGGACCCGGGCGCGAGGCGGGATCTCGTCGGGATCGGCGCCGGGCGAGCGCACCGCAAACCGATGGTTGGCGATCGCGGGCTGCTCCGGATCGGCATGGCGACCTGTACGCCAGGGCAACGCCGACGCGAGGACGCTGAGGTCGGGGTCGAGCCGGATCACCTCGGCGGCCTGCTCGTCCGCGGTGAGCCGATGAACGAACACCGAGCCCTCGACCGCCGTGGGCAGGTGGAGCCAGCGTCGATCCGCGAGGCGGACCAGGGATCGCTGGCTGAGCAGGGCCCCTGCCACCGCAGCGGCCGGATTGCGAGCCCTCGTCAGCTCGAGCCGGACGATCGCGTCGACGAGCTCGGGCTCGGGGACCGGACCGCCGCGCTCGACGATGACCTCGATGGCAGCGCTGGCGATCGATCGCTTGGCCACGGGTGGTCGTTCCTCCAGGTCGGATTCACTGCCCACGATCGTACCCGGGCGGCCTTACTCCCGGGTTACCAACCGATCACCGTGAGTCCGGGTCCACCACGCCGACCAGGGCGGGGATCCGCGCGCCCGGGGCTGCCGCCCGGATCCGGGTGACGACGAGTGCGGCGCCGAGGTAGCTGAGCGCCGAGATGGCGAACGCGACCGGGAACCCGACCCGATCCCCGAGCGCGCCGACGAGCGCGCCGAGCGCCGCCGCCCAGATCGCGCCGACTCCGAACATCAGGGTGAAGTACGCGGAGAAGGCGACGTCGCGGATCGCCGGCCGGGCGACGTCGGCCAGCAGCGCCTGCATCAGCGAGCTCTCCTCGAACACGAAGGCACTCATGAAGCCGATCGCCAGCCAGACTGCGGGGATGTTCGAGCCGGCGATCACGAGGAGCGCCAGCGAGCCAGCCCCGAGCAGGTACGTGGCGAGCAGGACCGGCTTGTGGCCGACCCGGTCGCTGATCCAGCCGGCGACGATCGGTCCGGGCACGCTGCCGACGAGCAGGAGCGTGTACATCAGGGCGACGGTGCCGCCATCGAGGCCGAGGCTGCGCGAGAGGTAGAGGGGCACGAACGTGGTGATGATCCCCAGGCCGCGACCGGCCGCCGCGACCGACGAACCCGCGAACAGCCAGAGGAGGTCGCGCTCGCCGCGCAGCGAGCGGTAAGCGCTCAGGGTGCTGCCCGTGTCCAGCGCGGCTGCCCGGTCGGTGCCCGACTCGCGCAGGAGGAAGGCGATCGCAACGGCGGCAACGAGAGCGGGGATGCCGACGATCAGGACGGCGGGCTGCCAACCGGCGCGGGCGATGATGTAGCCGCCGACGAGCGGGATCGCGACTGTCCCGAGGTTGCCTACGGCAATGTGGATGCTGATCGCCGAGCCGCGGCGGTCGGCCGGATACTGCTCGGCGAGGAGCGCGTTACCGACCGGGTGCTGGGGTGCGCCGCCGACGCGGGCCATGACCGTCGCGGCCGAGAACGGAAGCCATGACGTGGCGAGGCCGGTCAGGCTCATCCCTGCCCCGAACACGAGCCCACCGATGGCGAGGATGCCGCGGCGCGACATCACCCGGGTCAGCCAGCCGAACGAGAGCTGGATCCCGCCCGACAGGATGTTCCCGACGGCGATCAGGAGCCCGACCTCCCCGATCCCGACCCCGAACTGGTCGATCACCTCGATGAAGACGAGGGGCATGAGCGCGCTCTGGGCGTGGATGAGCGCGTGCTGAAGCGAGAGGAGGGCGAGTGTGATCGCCGGCCGGATCTCGGGCCCAGCGTCAGCCGGCGTCTGGGGCGGCGGCGCGGTCGGCCGCGCGGGCGAAGCCGGCAGGCGGGGCGAAGCCGGCGGCCCGGTCGGCGCAGGTGTCGGCCGCCCGGGCGCAGCTGTCGGTCGGCCCTCAGTCGGCCGCCCGGGGGCACCCGGCGGCGAGGTCGGGGTCAATCTGCTCACCCGCTCCGCCGGCGACTGCTAAGAGGCCCTTGCCGGCGTACGCGCGATCTTCCGCATCCCGCGCGCGCAGGTCGATCAACTGAAGTCGTCCGCAGGCTGAGGAGAGGCGATCATGGATAAGGCCGCGACCTTGCTGAATGAAATTTCCGCCTACCTGGAAGAGGGCAGCGTCGTGCCTTATCTGGGGCCGGGGATGCTCGATCTGGTGCCGGAGGGGAGCCCGGTGCCCAAGTCACCCGAAGAGCTGGTGCAGCGCCTGGTGGCGAAGTCGAGCGTGCCGCACAAGATTCGCGGCAACCTGACCGCGGCGGCCCAATACATCGAGAACTTCAAGCACCGCAAGACCCTGGTGGGCATCATGGCGGAAGCCTTTGCCCCACAGGTGGTACCCACCGCGCTGCATCACACCCTCGCCGCCATCCGGCGCGAGCCGCTGCTGATCGTCGACACCTGGTACGACAACGCAATGGCGACCGCGCTGCAATCGCGGCTGCTGTGGGGGCAGGTGCAGGGCGTCAGCCAGTCCGAACACTTCGGCACCTGGGCCCACTATTTCCGGCAGGACGGCGTCCAGGGCGACCCGGAGGAAGCGGACACCTGGCCGGTGCTGCTGTACAAACCCCTCGGCTCCATTTCGCCGGCCAAGAATTTCCTGGTCTCGGACACCGATTTCGTCGAAGTGCTCACCGAGATCGACATCCAGACCCCGATTCCGGAGGTGGTGCAGCAACTGCGCACGGGCCGGCATTTCCTCTTCCTCGGCTGCCGCTTCCGCAACCAGCTGGAGCGCACCTTCGCGCGCCAGGTCATGAAGCGTTCGTCCGACGTGCACTGGGCCGTGCTTCCGGGCGAGCTCACCAGGAACGAGGAGCGTTTCCTGGCGGAGCAGAACATCCGGCGGCTGGATATGCCGCTCGACGTGTTTCAAAGCGTGTTGAGCGGAGCGGAGCGGCTTGAGCCGGCGGCCGCCGCCGGCTGATCCATGCCGGCGGATACGATCGACGGCGTCGTCATCGGCGAGGCCGAACGGGGCGATATTCTCGCGCTGGCAGGTCTGCTTCAGGAACTGTTCATCCAGGAGCGGGACTTCACGCCGAATCTCGAGAAGCAGGCAAACGGCCTGCGGCTCATTCTCGACCAGCCCGAACGCGGCCGCATCTTCGTCGCTCGCCGCAACGAAGAAGTGGTCGGCATGGCCAACGCGCTGTTCACCGTCAGCACGGCGGAGGGCGGGCCTGTGGTGCTGCTGGAGGACGTGATCGTCAGCCAGGAGTATCGTGGTTGCGGCGTCGGCGGCCTGCTGGTCAGGCATGTTTTGTGCTGGGCTGAGAGCGAGGGTTTTCTGCGTGTGACCCTGCTGACTGACCAGGACAATGTCGATGCTTTGCGATTCTATGAAAGGAACGGTTT
>CAYMBB010000221.1:0-4524 GCA_964388515.1 uncultured Anaerolineaceae bacterium | reverse complement strand
GCGGTGTTCGCGGTAACGGGGTGTGTGACGGTGCGGTGACGGCGTCCGCCCGGCGTTCGAGGGCGGTGACCCGGCTGCGATCGGGCTCGTCGGCCTGCGCCGCAGCCGCCAGGTCGGCGAGCAGGCGCCCGAATGGCGGACCGAGCGCCGACCAGTACCGGGGCCCGGCCCCGAGGCCGCTGACGAACCTCCGGATTGCCTCCGGGCGAGCCCGCCGACCGCCGGTCTCGAGCAGCGCGGAGCCGATCAGCCACAGGGGCCGCGGCAGGCCGCGACCCGCGGCGTCGATGGCGATGTCGCCGTCCTCGAGCAGGGCGCCAGCACGCTCGGCCAGGCGCAGCGCCTCGCGGAGCCGCTCGATCGCCGCCTCGTCGTGGAGAAGCTCGGTCGGCAGGCTCAGCGTCTCACGCCGCCACAGCTCGGTCTTCGCCTGGTCGGCGACCAGACCCGCCGCCTCGAGCGGCAGAAGGACGGCGTCCCCGAGCCCGCCGTAGCCGGCATAGGCGAGCTCGCTCACCCACTCAAGCACGCCGGGCCGGCGGGCATCGCGATCGAGCGTGCCGCCGGCGGCGAGGATGGCGGTGCTGTCGCGCCACAGGGAGCGCTCGGCGCTGAAGCGCAGCTCCTGGAACCGTCGTTCGCCGCCCTTCGCCGCTCGGGCGATGAACGCGACCGACACCGGCTCGAGGGCCCACAGCTCACGGCCGGCCGCGATCCGGTCACCCGAGAGCACCGCCACCGTGCGAACGAGGCCGTCCGGCCCCGACGGTCCGAGCTCGATCCGCCGACTCTGCCAGGTCAACAGGTCGAGGTAGCCGGTCGGCTGGCGGACGGTCCCGCTCACCGCCGTCGGTCGCTCCCAGGCCGGCTGATCGGGCTCGTCGGTCCCCGCCACGGGGACCCCGGCGTCAGGCACGTAGCGGACGAGGTTGCGAAGGAGCGTCTCGAACAGGCTGGCCCCGCGCGCGGTGAAGTGGACTGCCCGCGCCGCGGGCGCGTCGACCGAACTGCGATCGGAGGACCCGGGCGGCGGCGTCACCAACCCGCCGAGCGCGAACGCCTGGTAGGCGACGAGGTAGCGGGCCGCCCGGCTCGGTTCGAATGCCGCCTCGAGCGTGTGGTCGAACAGGAGTGCCGCATTCCCCGTCGACGCCAGCTCATGGGTCAGGCGCGTGATCGGGTGAGGCCTGATCCCGGCGGCGATCAGCCCCCGTTCCTGGTAGAAGGGTCGCGGCGATCCGAACAGATCGAAGCGGTCGGCGAGGGGATCCAGGTATCGAACGATCGCGCCCTCGTCGAACCGGCCGGCCTCCCAGAGCGCCTGCCAGGCCTCGGCCGAACGTGGGCCGTCGACGATCCGGTGGAGGATCGCGCGGAGCAGGCGCAGGATGGCCACTTCGACGAGCGGCGAGCCGTCGGCGAGCTCGCGCAGCTCGTGCGCCCGGACGAGGACGTCACGGATGCCGAGCTCGACCGCTCCGCCGGTGTGGTCGACGACGGGGATCCACGGCGCTGTCCGGAGATCGAAGCTCGGAACCTCGCTCATTCGCTGTCTCCATCGGTCAGGCGTTCGGCCACCAGGCCGAGCTCAGGATCGAGGGCGAGGCGATAGCCCGCCAGCCCGTCGGTGCCCTCGAGGGTCAGCTGCCCGCCGGCGAATGTCAGCGGGCGGGCATGGCGCAGGAGCGGCGAACGACGCCAGCCGGCCGGTACGGGACGGGCCCGAAGAAGTGGAACAAGGCCGCGCTGGCCGATCGGCAGCGAGCGGCGCAGCAGTTCCTTGGCGAGCGAGACGGGCACCGGCCCCTCCAACGGGACCGGGTCACCGTCGAGTCGGGGGCCGTCGGGTCCCGCCTCCAGACAGACGACCGTCACGCTGTCGGCGCCAAGGCGGGTCAACGCGCCGCTTGCTCCGGGCGGCCCGTCGAGGTCGTCGAAGGCGTTCCGGGTCAGCTCGGTGATCGTCGCTCCGCGGTCGAGGGGCGAACGAAGCCACCGGTCGCGGGCCTCGACGGCCTCGGCCGTCCGGGCCGCGACGCTTAGCTCACGCGTGCGCTCCCAGGCTCCTCGGGCGGCCGGGATCAGGTCGGCGGGCGCAGGCTTGTCGGCGTAGACGAGCTCGACGAGCTCGCTCACCTCGGCTGGAACCCAGATAACGCTCCGCTCGCGCAACGTGAGCCAGGTTCGGAGGCGTACATGGCGATCCTCGTACACGGCACTCGTGCCTGGGTCGAACAGTGGCTCGCCGTCACGCTCGCCGCTCGGCCCGACAATGCGCAGGAGCGGCCGGTCAAAAGCGGGCGGCCGCCGGTCGTCATGCTCACGGTGGCGGTGCAGGCGGCCCGCACGCTGGAGAAGCAGGTCGATCGGAGCGAAGTCGGTCACCAGGGCATCGAAATCGAGGTCCAGGCTCTGCTCGATCACCTGGGTGGCGACGAGGATCGCTCGCTCCGGACGGGCGGCGCGGCGCCCGAACCGGCGCAGGCAGCGGGCCTCGCGCCGGGCGCGCTCGTCGTACGGGAAGCGGGCGTGCAGGAGATCGACCAGCGGCGCCCCATCCGGCGCGGCACCCGGCAAGCGGGCCTGCAACCGCCGGTACAGCGCCTGGGCTCGTGCCACGGTGTTGCAGACGAAGGCCAGGCAGCCGCCGCCCCGGGCAACACCGGCGGCCAGCCGATCGAGCTCCTCATCCGCCACCACTCCGTCTCGGTCTGGGGAGAGCCAGGCGAGCTCGAGCACCCGTCGCCCCGCTTCAGAGACGCCGACCGACTCGCTGCCCGTTGCCCCGCCCGCGCGCCAGCTGATCCGAGGATAGGCGGATATTGGTGACTCGAGCCCGGGGAGGTCCGCGCCCCGGGCGTAAGCATCCAGGAGGCCGCGGCGGCGCTCCTCCGGAAGCGTCGCCGAGAGGAGGATGACCGAGCTCCCGAGGGCCCCGAGCCACTCGAGGAGCCGCTCGAGGAGGGTCGACATGTACGTGTCGTAGGCGTGGACCTCGTCGAGCACGACGACCTTCCCGGCCAACCCGAACAGGCGGACGAAGACGTGGCGCGCCACGAGTGCCGCAAGGAGCGCCTGGTCGACGGTCCCGACGCCGTACGGGGCGAGCAGGCCCCGCTTGCGGGCCGTGAACCAGGTCCCGGCGACCACCGCTCCCTCGTCGGTCCCGAGGTCACGGCCGACGTCGGCGGCGGTGAAGAGGTGGTCGCCGGCTCGGAGGAGGAGCTCGTACTCTGCCGACAACGCGGCATGCCCATGGAGAAGCTGAAGATCGATCACGTCCCGCGGGTAGCGACGCTCGAGGAACGTGCGCACCCGGCTGAACATCTGGTCGCTCGTGGCCTGGGTCGGAAGCGCCACGTACGCGCCTCGCGTCCCGCCGACCGCGTCCCAGGCGTCGGCCAGGTAGAGGGCCGCTTCAGTCTTGCCCTCGCCGGTCGGCGCCTCGATGGCGACGACCCCAGGGCCATCGAGGGTCGCTGCCAGCCGCTCGGCCACGACCTGGAGCGGACGCGGCGCGAAGCCGAAAGCGGCGGCGAAGTCGGCGCGTTGTGACGACGCCGGAACCGCGGCCCAACCAAGCTGGTTGACCGCCCTGGCTGCGCGTTCACGAGCCCGAGCCAGATACCCGTTGAGCTCGAACTCGGAGGGCGGTGGCTCCGAGTCGGAAACCAGGTAGGGGAAGTACTCGGTGTTCGAGCCGATCCAATCAGCCACGCACACAAGGCCAGCGACGAGCATCGCCGTCCGCGGGGGAAGCGCCGTCGGGAGCGTCGACGCCGGACCGAGACCGGCGCTCGCGAGGACGGCGTCGGCCAGTGAGCCACGCGCGGCAGCCCACCGGGGATCACCGAGCGCCGAGCTGAGCGCCAAGGCTTGCGCCGGATCCGGAAAGACGCCGTGGTGGCCGGCTAGCAGGAGACCGATCGACCCTGCCAGAGGGCGTGCCATGCCGTGGCGTGCCACCAGGATGTCGCGGACGACCGGGGCCGCGAGCACGTCATGGCGCGCCGGCGCGGGCCGGACGCCGGGCGACAACCCGGCCACCTCCAGCGCCCGGCGGTGTGTGCCATCCGGGTCGGGCAGTGTCAGGACCTGGAACGCCGGGGATGCTTTGCCGAGGTCGTGGAGACCCGCCAGGCCAGCCACCCACCTGCCTGCGGATGGCTCGTCCAGCCCGAGGTCGCGTGCCACCCACGCGCGCGTTCGGCCCGGCAACACATCGTTCCACAACCGCTCGGTGACCGCGAGGACGTCGTGGAGATGGCAGACGAGCGGGTGGTACCCGGCTTTACCGTCGCCCAACTTGGCCCAGAGCGCGGTCCACACTCTCGTCGTCCTCAGCTGCCGTCCCGCAATGGATCGTCGCGATGTGCTGTGCCAACCATACCCGACAATCAAGGCTGGTCGGCGTTGTCGGTGCACCATATACAGCGAGCTCGTGACACCTAGGTTGTCACTGGTGGTCTTGGACCTACCCCGCTTTCGTGGACACCTACCATCGCGGCAGCGTCCGCGGGAAGG
>CAYMBB010000220.1:0-4529 GCA_964388515.1 uncultured Anaerolineaceae bacterium | reverse complement strand
CCCCCGTTGTGGAAGAATTGCTCCATGTCGGTCATTCGGGAGCGATGCGGCTCCTGATCGCGTTCCTCCTGTGGGCCATCGCGTCCATCCCGCTCGCCCTCGTCGTGGGGCGCGCGATCCACGGCAGCGGCACGCGCCCGAGCGTGGCCGAGGAGGCCGAGTCGTACCTCGCCGGCCGCACGCCACGGGCGCCGCGCCTGCCGTGGCTGGCGACGATGCTCGGCGCCGCCGTGGTGGTGACGCTCATCGTGATCGGCAGCACCGCCGCCCTCCGCCAACTGCCTCCGGCCCGGGTGTACGAGGACCAGACCGGCTTGGCGATCAGCGCGACGACGTCGACGACCGCCGGCGGCCGCGACAACGGGAGCTCGAAGCCGTCGTCCACGGAGACGACGGAGAAGCGGGGGCGCAAGGCAAAGGCCACGACCACGACGACGACCACGCAGCAGACGACGCAGCCGACGAATCCGCCGACGAATCCGCCGACGAGCAGCCCGCAGGAGTCGGTCCTGCCGTCGACCTCGGCTCAGCCGAGCACGCAGCCCTCGCCCGAGGGGAGCGTCCTCGGTGCCACCGGAACGCCGAAGCGGACCCTCCCGGTGACGAGCGCGCTCGCCGGCACGACGCCCGCGGCGCCGAGCTCGGACGCCTGGCGGATCGTCCTCCTCGGGATGGCGGCGCTCCTCGCGAGCCTCCTGCTCCTGACGCCGAGCCCGAAGCGGATCCGCCGCAAGTAGCGCTCGAGCTACCCCACAGCGCCACCCGGACCGGCCGGGGAGTGGACCACCCGCCCCCCGGCCGTTTCCGTTGGTGGCCATCCGCAGCACACCCGGCGACCCTCGACGCGAAGAACGTCGCGAGGCGCAGGCGCGCGTCGGGGAGCGCGGGTTCTCTCACCCCGATTCGGCACGGGGCGCCGTGATCGGGGTCTGACCCAGCCGCGATCAGCCCGCGATCAGCCCGCGACGAACTCCTCGTCCGAGACTCCCCGCGACCTGAAATGCTCTCTGACGGCAGCGATCGTCCTGGTGTTGGCGGCATGACTGTATGGGCATGAACCGGCTGGTGATGGCTGCGTTGAATGGGGACGATGACAGCGGGCGTCGCGCGGGCCGATGATGCGGGCCCACACAAGCAGGTGACCCCCCAAGGGAGAGAAGCCCCTCGGAGGGTCGTGGTGGAGCCAAGGTCCACCGCCGGTGATCGTATGGCCCAGCCCGCTCGATGTCAGCACGTACGCGGCGCGTGGTCGTGAGGTCGACCCGCCGCAGGTGAGCTGTCCGCGCTGCGGTGGAGCGATGGGGCCGTGGTCGGGATACCACCGCCACCTGCGGGCCCAGGAGCCGCTCCTGGTCTTCGTGCCCCGCGTCCGCTGCCGGCGCTGCGGGCGGACCGATGCCCTCTTGCCCTGGTTCGTCGCGCCGTACCGGTACGACAGCGTCGACGTGATCGGGGCGGCCCTCGAGCTCCACGTCGCAGGTCAGGGCGTGCGCCGGATCGCGGCCGCCCTGGATCGACCCGCGACGACCGTCCGCGACTGGGTCCGCCGCTTCGCGGTGGTGGCCACCGACCTCTCGGTTCGGCTCCTCGCTGTGGCGGTGCGGGCGGGCTGGTCCGGCTTCGAGCTGCCGACCGAGGCCCGCGCTCGGGCGACGGCAGCCGTGGCCGCCCTCGCGTCCGTCTGGCAGCGCCGCCTGGGCGCGGTCTCGCCGTGGCGACTGGCGGCCCTCGTCACCGGCGGGGCGCTCCTCGCCCCCAACACAGGCTCGCCCTTGGCACCGGCACGGGTCTCCCCTGTGATGGCCGGGACACCCGTTGCTCGAGGTGACCCATGCCATCGGACCCCGCTGAAGCCCTCGCCCTCTGGCGCTACCACCTGATCGCCGAGGCGCTCGACCCGAAGCTCAGCGGCCGCGAGCGCGGCCAGTTGGTCCGCCGCCTCGCCGGCGACCACGAGGATCCCAGGGGCGAGATCCGCCACGTCAGCCGCAACACAGCTGACCGCTGGATCCGCCGCTACCGGGCCGAGGGCCTCGCAGGGTTGCGCGACCGGCCGCGGAGCGATCACGGCTCGGCGCGCGTGAGCCAGGCCCTCCTCGACGAGGCGATCCGCCTGCGCCTGGAAGTCCCGGCCCGGAGCGCTGCCCACATCAGCGAGATCATCAAGACGCGCCACGGCGTGCGGATCGCCGAGCGGACCCTCGCCGAGCAGTTCCGGCGGCGCGGCCTGACCCGCGCCGCGCTCCTCCGCGACGGCCGGACGTTCGGCCGCTACGAGGCCGATGCGCCCAACGAGCGCTGGATCGGCGACGTCCTCGTGGGTCCCTTCGTGCCCCACCCCCGAGCACCGGGCTCGGTCCGGGCGCGCCTGTTCCTGCTCGTCGACGACCACAGCCGGCTCCTCGTCGGTGGCCGCTGGGTCGGCAACGAGACGCTGCGGGCCGGGCAGGAGCTGCTCCACGCGGCGATCCTGCGACGCGGAGCCCCGGACTCCCTGTATGTCGACAACGGCTCGGCCTATGCCGGGGCCGAGCTCGCAAGAAGCTGCGCGATCCTGGGGGTCCGGCTGATCCATTCTCGGCCCTATGCCCCCGAGGGTCGGGGCAAGCAGGAGCGCCTGAACCGAGTGATCCGGGAGCGCTTCCTGCTCGAGGCGGAGACGGTCGGGATCGCCTCGCTCGACGAGCTCAACGACCGGTTCGCGGCCTGGGTCGAGCGCTACCTCAACGTCCGCGTCCACTCGGAAACCGGCGAGTCGCCGCTCGCCCGATACAGCACGGTCAAGCGGCGCGACCCGGACCCCGAGGTCCTCCGGTCGGCGTTCCTCTGGTCGGCCCACCGGCGGGTGAGCCGGACCGCCACGATCAGCTTCGAGGGCAACGAGTACGAGGTCGACGCCGCCCTCGCCGGCCGGACGGTCGAGCTGCGCTATCGGCCCGAAGACCTGTTCGCGATCGAGGTCTGGCACGCGGGGCACCAGACAGGCTGGGCCGAGCCGCGCCGGATCGCCCGCCACGTCCACCGGCAGGCTCCGCCGCCACCGCAGGCCGCACCGCCACCTCCGACCGGGATCGACTATCTGGGGTTGGTGCTCGCCGCCGAGGAGGCCGAGACCGCCTCCCCGATCGCGTACCGCGCCGTGCCCGGTGCACCCGCCGAGGGAGAGCCGTTCTGATGGCAGCGCTCACCCCGGCGGGTGGAGCCCGGGCTCCCTGGCTCGCCCACTTCGGCTTTCTCCGGACGCCGTTCGGCAAGAGCCTCGCCCCGTCCGAGCTCTTCACGAGGGAGCCCCACGAGGAGGCGGTCGCCCGCATCCGCCACTGCATCGCCGAGGCGACCCTCGGCGTCATCACGGGCGAGGTCGGCACCGGCAAGACGGTCGCCGCCCGGGCGGCGCGAGCCGGCCTCGACCCGTCCCGCCACGCGCTCATCTACATCGCCAACCCGGCCTTCGGCACACGAGGGCTGTACGTGTCCATCGTGCGCGCCCTGGGCGGCACGCCCCGCTTCCACAAGGCCGAGGTGATGGCCCAGACCCAGGCCCTGCTCGAAGCCGAAGAGGCCGAGCGTCACCGGCGGGTCGTGATCGTCATCGACGAGGCCCACCTGCTGACGCCGGAACAGCTCGAGGAGCTCCGGCTCCTGACCAACAGCGACATGGACAGCCGCAGCCCGTTCGCCGGGATCCTCCTCGGCCAGCCCTCCCTCGCCCGCCAGCTCCGCCTGGGCGTCTTCGCCGCGCTCGATCAGCGGATCGCGGTCCGCTACCACATCGGCCCGATGGACTTGGGCGACTCGACGGCCTACCTGCGCCACCACCTCGCCCTGGCTGGCAGAAGCGACCAGCTGTTCGCCGACGACGCGATCGTCCGGCTCCACCGCCAGGCGAACGGCATCCCGCGCGCCCTCAACAACGCCGCCGTCGCCGCCCTGATCGCCGCGGCCGCCGACGGCAAGGAGCTGGTCGACGACGCCTGCGCCAAGAAGGCCGTGGCCGAGCTCACCCGCGACCAGTGACGATCAGGCGGCGGCGTCTTTACCGAGCGCTGCCGATGCGTCTCCACGCAGTCCTGCCCGAATATCACCATTCAGTGCGGCCGGCAACAGTACTCGGCTTCTACGATCAGACCAGCCCCGACGTCGTATCCGTGACATGTGGAGACTACCCACAGGCCGTCGTCTGCGGCCCTGGTGAGTCTCATGTAAAGGCGTATCAGCCGACGCAGCTCACCTACGTGCCACTGAACCGGGCCGCCGCCATCCTCGCGATGGGCGACCCGCCTCGATGCGGCACTGTTGGTGAACCGCCATGCATCGTGGGCCGAGTCCAGCGGCTGCTCACGTCCGACACCCTTCAGCTGCCGAGTGGTCGGACTCTGCTTCTCTCGGCCTTTCGAACGAAACAGGGAGCCGCCGAATTCGTCGAACTTGCACGCGGTCAAGGCGCAGAGGTTGCGGTGCTACGAGTCTTGAAGACGGGCGGCGCGTACAGAGGGCTCGGGCAGGAGGCGAATCCCGATGGCGTCTCC
>CAYMBB010000219.1:0-4576 GCA_964388515.1 uncultured Anaerolineaceae bacterium | reverse complement strand
CCGGAGGGTAGGGCGGTCTCCGAAGAGGTCGGGGTCGACGGGAGCCCGGCCGCGGTCGGGTCCGGCGAGCCAGCCCGCTGCCGCCCACCCACTGCCGCCCGCAGCCGCCCACCCGCGCCAGCCCGCTGCCGCCGCCCGGCGAGGATTTCGGCCGGACTCTCGTAGACTGCGCCCATGGAGTTCGACTCGGACACCTTCCGGCGGGTGATGGGCCACTTCGCGACCGGCGTCTCGGTCGTCACGACCCTCGATCCGACCGCCGCCGGCGAACGGCCGGTCGGGATCACGGTCAACGCCCTCAGCTCGGTCTCCCTCGACCCACCGCTGGTCATGGTCGCCCTCGACCGGCGGCGCCGGATCACGCCGGTCGTCAGGGCTGCCGGCCGGTACGCGGTGAACATCCTGGGCGAGTCGCAGCAGTGGCTGTCGGACTGCTTCGCGGGCGCGCCGGTCGTCCCCGACCGCGAGGCCTTCTGCGGGGCTGCCTGGCGGCCCGGCGAGACCGGCCTGCCAATCCTCGACGGGGTGATCGCGAGCCTCGAGTGCACGATCGTGGGCGTCCACCCGGTCGGCGACCACGACCTGTTCATCGGCCGGGTCGTCGCCCTGGCCAACGACGAGGTGCACCCGATGCCGCTCCTCTACTACCGGCGGCGCTACCTGCGGATCGAGCGGGCCACGACCCTCGAGCTCGAAGGCAAGCCCGAGGAGTAGGCCGCCCGATGCCGACGATCCCGATGGCCACGATCCCGATGCCGACGATCACCGCCAACGGCCTCCAGATCGGCTACGAGGTGCACGGGGCCGGCCCGCCGCTGGTCATGCTCCATGGCGCCAGCTCGTCGGGCCGCGAGGACTGGGCGGCCCAGGTGCCGCGCTTCTCGAAGGCCTTCCGGATCTACCTGCCTGACGCCCGGGGCCACGCCACCACCCGCTGGGACGCCGCCGAGGGCTGGTCCCTGGCCTGGCTGGTCGACGACCTCGCCGCGTTCGTCGACGCCCTCGGGCTCGAGACGTTCCACCTCGTCGGCTTCTCGATGGGGGCCCAGACCGCGCTGGCCTACGCGATCCGCCGGCCGGAGCGACTCCGGACGCTCGTCGTGGCCGGAATCTCCACCCAGCCCGAGCCGCGTACGAGCGTGGCCCGGCGCCTGATGGACCCGGCCCGGATCGAGCGCGACGACCCTGCCTGGGCGGCCCGGCTCGCCCGCCGCCACGATCCCGTCCAGGGTCCCGGGGCGTGGCGCCGCCTGCTGGCCGCGATCGCGGCCGACATCGCCAACCAGCAGTCGCCCACGCCGCGCGATCTGCGGCGGGTGACCGTACCGGCCCTGGTCGCGATCGGCGACCGCGATCCGTTCGCGCCGGTCGATCACGCCTGGGGCCTGGCGCGCCAGCTTCCGGCCGGGCAGCTGCTCGTCGCTCCTGACTGCCCGCACGAGATCATGGTTCGCCGGGCGGGCCTGTTCAACGAGGCGCTGGCCGGCTTCTACCGCTCGACCGGGCACTGGCCGGCGAACGGCACATGAGCCGCCGCTGGGCGGCGGACGGCGCCCGGAGGTCGACCGGCGAACGACCCGACGGCGACGTCCGGGCCATGGGCAGGAGGTTGCGATGAGCGAGCGGACGGAGACGGGCGCCGGCGCGGCCGGGCGCGAGTTCGTGCGGGTCGACTTCCCCGCCCCCCGCCCGGGAGGCGGCGAGGGCGAGACGATCGCCGGCGTCGCCCTCGTCACCCTCGATCGTCCCGAGGCCCGCAACGCGATCAACGACGCCCTGCTCGGACAGCTCGTCGCCGCGCTCGGGCGGCTGGACGCGGACCCTGCCTGTCGCTGCATCGTCCTGACCGGCGCCGGCGAGCGGGCGTTCGCGGCCGGGGCCGACATCCGCGAGATGGCCGGCGAGACCGCGGCCAGCCTGATCGCCAGTGACCGGTTCGCGCGCTGGGAGGCGGTCGGCTCGCTGCGCACCCCGCTCGTGGCGGCCGTGCGCGGGTTCGCCCTCGGCGGCGGGTGCGAGATCGCGCTTTCGTGCGACATCATCATCGCCGGCGATGACGCGATCTTCGGCCAGCCGGAGATCAAGCTCGGGATCATCCCCGGCGCCGGCGGCACGCAGCGCCTGGCGCGGGCGGTCGGGCGGTCGAGGGCGATGGAGCTGATCCTCACCGGCCGGATGGTCGACGCCCGCGAGGCCGAGCGGATCGGGCTCGTCAGCCGGGTCGTGCCGGCGGCGGAGACGCTCGCCACGGCCCTCGAGCTGGCGGCCACGATCGCGGCCATGCCGCCCCTCGCCGTCGTCGCCGCGAAGGAGGCGATCGGTCGGGCGGACGAGCTTCCGCTGCGCGAGGGGCTCGCATTCGAGCGCCGAACCTTCTACCTTCTCTTTGGTACCGAAGACCAGCGGGAGGGGATGGCGGCGTTCCTCGACAAGCGGACGCCGACCTGGAAGGGACGCTAGGGACCCGGTGGCGGGCGGAGGGCGCGGCATGGACGACCAGGCGACCGGCGGACGGGGCGACGCGGGCCGCGACGACGGTGGCCGCGACGAGGGTGGCCGCGGCGACGGTGGCCGCGACGACGGTGGACGCCGCGATCGGTGGTTCGAGCCCGATGTGCCGCCCGTTCCGCTCGAACCGATCGACCCGGACGCCCCGGTCAGCGGGCACGCGACCGAGTTCCCGGACGCCCCGGCCGCCTCGCTCGCCCCCGAGCACGACTGGGCGGCCGCGGCCCCGCTGATCTTCCCGCTCCTCCGGCCGGTGGGGACCGTCGGCCTCCACGTCACCGAGGTCGACCAGGCCACCCTGCTCGCGACCGCCCGCCAGAGCCACACCCAGCCGATCGTCGACGACGGGCCGTGCGGGCTAAGCATCGTCTATGCGATCGCCGCCAGCGGCTTCGACGTCATCGTCAACGGCGACCACCTCCTGTCCTGGGGAGTCGGGCCGCAAGCGATCCAGGACGCCGCGATCGCCAATCTCGCCGCCTGGTCCGCCGCGGCGCCCTGGACGACCGAAGCGTCGGGGGACCGGCTGCTCCTGTCCTCGGATTCAGGCGCGGGCTGGGATGCGACGCGGATCCTGCTGCCCGAGGTCCGGGCGCACATCGCGCACGAGCTCGGTCCGGCCGGTCGCGTCCTCGTCGGGCTGCCCGAGCGCCACCTCCTCGTCGCGGGCTCGATGCGCACCGGCGACGAGGACTTCGGCCGGCTCTTCCGGGAGTTCGTGGTCGAGCATTCCGGGGGCTCTGACGAGCCGATCGACCGCCGGGTCTTCGAGCTCGTGGGCGGCCTCCTCGTCGAGTTCGAGTCCTGAAGTTCGAGCCCTGATCTGAAGCACCGAGGAACCACCGCGTGAGCCGCGACCTGCATCGCCCTGTCCGTGAGGCCTGGATCATCGACGCCGTCCGCACCCCGATCGGGCGCTACGGCGGGGCGCTTGCCTCGGTTCGCCCGGACGACCTGGCGGCCGCCGTCATCCGGGCGATCGTCGAGCGGACGGGGATCGACCCCGCGCTCATCGAGGACGTGATCCTGGGCTGCGCGAACCAGGCCGGCGAGGACAACCGCAACGTCGCCCGGATGGCGCTCCTGATCGCCGGGTTGCCGGTCGAGGTCGCCGGGCTGACCGTCAACCGGCTGTGCGGGAGCGGCCTCCAGGCGATCAACTCGGCCGCCCACGCGATCGCCGTCGACGACGGGGACGTGTTCATCGCCGGGGGCGTGGAATCGATGACCCGCGCCCCGTACGTCATGCTCAAGCCGGCCGAGGGGTACGAGCGGGGGACCCACGAGCTCGTCGATTCGACGCTCGGCTGGCGGTTCGTGAATCCGCGCCTGGCCGAGCGCTACCCGCCGATCTCGCTGGGCGAGACGGCCGAGTGCGTCGCCGACGAATGGTCCGTGTCGCGCGAGCGCCAGGATGCGTTCGCGCTCGAGAGCCAGCGCCGGGCGATCGCGGCGATCGAGGCCGGGCGGTTCGACGAGCAGATCGTCCCGATCGCGGTCCCTCAGCGGAAGGGCGAGCCGGTCGTCTTCGCGCGCGACGAGCACCCGCGGGCGGACACCTCGGCCGAGGCGCTGGCGCGGCTGAGGCCGGCGTTCCGGGCCGGCGGGACCGTGACCGCCGGCAACTCGTCGGGGATCAACGACGGCGCCTCGGCGCTCCTGGTCGTGGAGGCGGAGCGGGCACGGGCGCTCGGGCTCCGACCGATGGCCCGGGTGGTCGCGACCGCGGTGGCGGGGGTCGACCCGTCCGTCATGGGGATCGGGCCGGTGCCGGCGATCCGGAAGGCGCTCGGCCGGGCTGGTCTCGCCGTGGCCGACATCGACCTCGTCGAGCTCAACGAGGCGTTCGCCTCGCAGGCCGTCGCCTGCATCGACGAGCTCGGCCTCGACCCGGCCCGGGTGAACGTGAACGGCGGGGCGATCGCCCTCGGGCACCCGCTCGGGATGAGCGGCGCCCGGCTGATGACGATGCTCGTCCACGAGCTCCGGCGGACCGGCGGGCGGTATGGCCTGGCGAGCATGTGCATCGGCGTCGGCCAGGGGATCGCCACGATCGTCGAGCGGATCG
>CAYMBB010000218.1:0-4587 GCA_964388515.1 uncultured Anaerolineaceae bacterium | reverse complement strand
GTGCGACGCGGGTGCGCCGTTCGGCCAGGTCGAGCTCGTGGGCCTGGCCCTCGGGTCCGCCCCGGTAGTCCTGGGCCTCGGTCGAGACCCGGATGACCCGGAACGAGGGCAGCCCGGCGAGGTCCTCCTCGCTCATCGGGAGCCGTCGGAACGCGTCGGGTACGCCGATCCGCCGGCGCGTCGTGCGTCGTGGCACGGTGCGCTCCTTTCGTCGATGCGTACCTGTCCGGTAGTGTACCGGATCGCTCAGTGGCCGCCGCCAGGCGACAGTCCTCTGCCGCTCGGATGAGCAGGACGAGGGCCGACTCGAACAAGGTCGGCAGGTTCCGGCCCGGGCGCGCTGTCTCGATCGAGGATGGGTTCGCCACAACCCGACCCTACGCCGTGGCAGTGGTGCCGGACAAGGGCGAGTGTGTACGTAGGTGTGTACTGCTCGGACGGCCCTTGGTTGTCGTCCCACCGCAGCGCGACCGGGAGGTCGTTCCGCGTCCCGAAGATGTACTGGGCGTAGACGCTGGCGTGATCGGATGTTCCCCGGCCGGCGATCACGACGAACTCGATCCCGCGCAACTGCATCGCCCGCGCGATCGCCTCGATCAGCGGCAGGCCCGTCTTTAGCAACCCGGCCGCGAGGGCCGGCTGTTCGAGGATCTCATTCCTCATCCCCAGCGGTCCGGCCTCATCTCGGGTCGGCGTCGACGTCGGCGAAGCGACCCGCGAGCGCCTCGGTGGCGTAGGCGATCCGGCCCGCGATGAAGGTCGCGACGATCTCGAGTGCCGGCGTGAGGAGGACCGCGTCGAAAGTGGCCCCAGGAGCGAGAACGCCGTGCCGGTCGGCGAGGTTCAGCAGCCGGGCCGGGACGGTCGTGACCGTGGCGACGGCGTCGGTTACCGACCAGCCCAGGAAGGTCCGGAGGTTGCGGATCGCCTGGTCGAGGCGGACCACGCTGCCAGCGAGCCGGCCGTCTGCGAGTCGGGCCGTGACCCCATCGCTCCTCACCTCAAGGTCGCCGAGGGAGTAGGCGCCGGGCGGCATCCCGAGGGCGGCGATCGCGTCGGTGACCGTCGAGAGCCGTCCGGGACCGACGACCCGCCCCGCGAGGGCCAGGACTTCCGGGGCGACGTGGATTCCGTCGGGAATGAACCCGGCCGTTACCCGCTCGTCGAGCAGGAGGGCGGTGATCAGCCCGGGCTCGCGATGGTCGATGGCCGGAATCGCGTTGAACACGTGGGTCGCATAGCGGATCCCGGCGTCGATTCCGGCGATCCCCTCGGCCAGCGTCGCGGCGGAATGGCCCGCCGAGACGACGATGCCACGCTCGGCGAGCGCACGGACGAGCGTGATCGCACCGGGCAGCTCGGGGGCAAGCGTGACCATCCGGACGCCGCTCCCGGGCGACCAGTCTGCGACCGCCTGAAGATCGGGCAGCCGCAGGAAGGTCTCGTCATGCACGCCGCGCCGGGCCGGCGCCAGGAACGGCCCCTCGAGGTGCAGCCCGAGCGGCCGTGCCCCGACGAAGCCCGGCGGCGGTCCCGCCAGCAGAACCCGCTGCGCGGCCGCAATCGTGGCCGGCGGCGAACTGATGATCGTGGGCAGAAACGCCGTCACACCATGGCGAGGCAGCTCCACCGCAGCCTCCCAGAGCCGGTCGGGGGCGATCGTGAAGTCGATCCCGAACGCGCCGTTCAGCTGCAGGTCGATGAAGCCCGGCGTGAGTACGAGTCCGGTCGCGTCGAACGTCCGCGCACCGGTGGGCAGCGGATGCTGCCCACCGGGGTCGATCGCCTGGATCCGACCCGCGTCGACCAGGACGGCACAGTGCCTGGCCGAGCCCGACGGATCAATGAGGGTCGCACCGTGGATGTAGAGCGGCGAACCGGACGGCGGCAGCCCACCCGCGGTGGTGCTCATGCTGCTCCGCCGCTGTCGGCGCGAAGCGTCCGACGCAGGCGCAGCTCGGGCTCGCCGTACCGCGGCTCCACTCGCTCCGCGCCGTCCGGCTGCCAGCCCAGACGGGAGTAGAAGCCGCGTGCGGCGGCATTGGCCGCGAAGACCCACAGGGTGGTCTCGACCACGCCACCGCGGCGGAACCGGTCGTCGGCTGCGGCGAGCAGCCGGGTCCCCACGCCGAGCCCCTGCGCGTCGGGACGCACGTAGAGGCTGTACACATGCCCCGCCGACGGCTCGTCAGGGTCCCTGCCGATCCGGATGACGCCGAGGACGTCACGGCCAGGTTGCTCCGCCACCAGGACGACGGCGTCGGCCGGCGGGTTGCTCAACGTGGGGCGCCACAGGGCCCGAGCGCCGTCCTCGTCGTACGAGTCGATTGCGTCAGAAGGCAGGAAGTCCGTGTAGGAGTCGTGCCAGCACGCGAGGAAGACCGCGGCGATCGCGCCGAGGTCGCCCGCATGCGCCTCGCGGACGATGATGGCAGCCTGGGAGTTCACGTCGCCACGGCACCTGGTTGACCGCTCCGACGCGCGGCGACGTGGCAGGCAACGGCATGGCCGGGGGCGAGATCGAGCAGCCGCGGTTCGATTGCCCGGCAGGCGTCCTCGGCGATCGGACAGCGCGGATGGAACGAGCATCCGGATGGCGGCCTGGCCGGGTCCGGCACCTCGCCGGTCACGGTGGCCTCGATCGGTTGCGCCGCCCGCGGGTCGGGAACGGGCACGGCCTCGCGCAGGGCGCGCGTGTAGGGGTGGCGGGGGTTGTCCAGCACGTCGCTCCAGGAGCCGATCTCGACGATCCGACCGAGGTACATGACCGCGACCCGGTCGCTCAGGTGGCGGACCATCGCGACGTCGTGGCTGATGAACAGGTAGCTCAGGCCCAGTTCGCCGCGAAGTCGCACGAGGAGGTTCATGATCT
Organism: uncultured Anaerolineaceae bacterium; assembly: GCA_964388515.1. Lineage (GTDB taxonomy): Bacteria > Chloroflexota > Limnocylindria > Limnocylindrales > CSP1-4 > JAKAHU01. Next base: position 1,715 of record CAYMBB010000218.1, on the reverse strand, counting down.
CGGCCCGCACCGAGACATCCAGGGCGGAGACCGGCTCGTCGAGGAGCAGGATCTGCGGCTCGACCGCAAGCGCCCGGGCGATACCGACCCGCTGTCGCTGGCCGCCGGACATCTCGTGCGGATAGCGCTCCGCGAACTGGGGCGGCAGCCCCACCATGTCGAGCAGCTCTCCCATCCGGCGTGAGCGGCCCCGCGCGTCCCCGGACAGGTGGTGGACCGCCAGGACCTCGTCGAGCGCGCGGCCAGCGGTGAGCCGCGGGTTCAGCGCGGAGTACGGATCCTGGAAGACCATCTGGATCCGACGCCGCTGGTCGCGGAGTCGCCTGCCGCTCAGCGCGGTCAGATCGACCCCGTCGAGCATCACCCGGCCAGAGGTGGGTTCATCCAGGCGCACGAGCACCTTCGCCAGCGTCGACTTGCCGCAGCCGGATTCGCCGACAATGCCCAGCGTCTCACTGGCGCCCACCGCCAGCGAGACGCCGTTCAGCGCCTGCACGACCCGGTCGGTTCCGCGCACCGGGTAGTGCTTGGACAGGTCGACGGCCTCAAGCGTCACCGGCGCCACTCCCTGACCGGAACCCAGCACGCCACGCGGCCGGCGAACCGCGGTTGCAGGGTCGGCCGCACCCGGCACGCCTCCCGGGCCTGGTCGCAGCGCGGGCGGAAGGGGCAGCCCTCGATGGTGTCGGTCGGCAGGGGCGGGCGGCCCGGGATCTGGACCAGGGGCGGCCGAGTGTCGTCGGCCGGGTTGGGCAACGCTGCGAGGAGGCTTCGGGTGTACGGGTGCTGGGGTGCGTGGAACAGCTGGTCGACCGGGGCATCTTCGACGAGATGGCCGGCGTACATCACGAGCACGCGATCGACCAGACGGGCGACGACCCCAAGATCGTGGATGACCCAGATCGTGGCCATCCCCAGCTCGCGTCGAAGTTCGTTCACGAGGGCGAGGATCTGCTGCTGGATCGTGACATCCAGGGCCGTTGTGGGCTCGTCGGCGATCAGCAACTTCGGGCGCATGGCGAGGGCGATGGCGATCATCGCCCGCTGGCGCATCCCGCCCGAGAACTCGTGTGGGTAGGAGCGCGCCGTTCGCTCGGGGTCGGGGATCTCGACCCGGGCGAGGAGTTCCAGCGAGCGACGCCGCGCCTCGCTCTTCGCGATCCCGTGGGCGGTCATCGCCTCGGCCACCTGGGCGCCGATCCGCATGAGCGGGTTGAGCGACGTCATCGGGTCCTGGTAGATCATCGCGATCTGGCTGCCGCGCAGGTCACGCATCTGATGCTCCGGGAGGACGGCCAGGTCGCGGCCGTCGAACCCGATCCTTCCGCGCGTGATGCCCAGCGGTGGGGACAGCAGCCGCATGAGGGCGAGCATCGTGAGTGACTTGCCCGAGCCTGTCTCCCCCACGATGGCCACGGTTTCGCCCGGCATCACCCGGAATCCCACCCCGTGCACGATCTCGAGATCGGCCCGCCGCGACCGTGCGGCCACGGCAAGATCCTCCACCTCCAGGAGCGCCGCCCCACTCATCACCCACAATTCCCGTCTCTACCCGCCCGTTGACGATGACTCGAGGCGCAACGCCCGGGGAGGGCGGGCGAGCGGGATGGGGAGCTGCAGCGGGCCCGCCCCCGGCACGATCGACCCCAGGATGCGCGCAGCGCGCGCCCCCGTGCAGCTGGGCACGACCGATGGCAGCCCGTGCGCGGTATGCC
>CAYMBB010000217.1:0-4598 GCA_964388515.1 uncultured Anaerolineaceae bacterium | reverse complement strand
CCCGACCCCCATGCAGCCGCTGCGCCTCGGCCGCGACCGCGCTCTCGACCGTCCAGCCCTCGGTGAGCGCCGCCCGCCAGGCCCGGTAGCCGCCGTCGAACGGGGCGGCCAGACCACGGTCGACGACCCACAGCCGGTCGCACAGCGTCTCGAGCAGGCGCCGGTCGTGACTCACGACGAGCACGGTCGCCCCGGACTCGCGCAGGAACGCCTCGAGCGCCTCGCGGGCCTCGATGTCGAGATGGTTCGTGGGCTCGTCGAGCAGGAGCAGGTTCGAGGGCAGGATCCCCAGCAGCGCCAGCTCGAGCCGTGAACGCTCGCCGCCGGAGAGCGTGCGCACCTCCTTGAGGACGTCGTCGCCCCGGAAGAGAAACCGGGCAAGGTAGCTCCGTGCCTCGCCCTGGGTAATCGGGACTGCGCTGGTCAGTGCCTCCAGAACGGTCGTGCCAGGGATCGCCGCGCCGCGCAACTGGGCGAGGTAGCCGATCTGGACACCGCTCCCCAGGACAAGCCGGCCGTCGAGCGGGGCGAGGTCGCCGGCGATCGTTCGCAGGAGCGTCGTCTTGCCCGCCCCGTTCGGGCCGACGATCCCGATCCGCTCGCCGCGCTGGGCGACGAGCCAGGGCGCCCGGGCCACCCGGACCGGCTCGCCGGGGACGCCAGGGCCGCCGATCGTGCGTGGCGCGCCGATCGTGCCGGAGGCGCCGGGAGCCACGGATGCGCCGTGCGCCGCCCGGGCCGGATAGCCGACGACGAGATCCTCGACCTGGACGACGACCGTCGCCGAGCGCCCGGGCCCGGCCCCCAGGAGCGAGCTGGTCGGGAGGGCGAGCCGGCGCCGGGCCTTCGGGGTCTCGACCTCCTCGGCGGTCAGGCGGGCGAGCCGCGCCTCGTGCTCGTGCATCTTGCTGTAGTTGCGGTGGCTCCGGTAGCGCTGGATCAGCTCGCGCTCGCGGGCGACCTGCGCGGCATGGCTCGCGCCCTCCTTGAGGGCTCGCTCGTCGCGCTCGAGGCGCTGGCGATGGTAGGCCGAGTAGTCGCCCCGGAAGACGGTCAGCCGACGGTCGCGGAGCTCCCAGATCCGGCTCACGGTCGCATCGAGGAAGGCCCGGTCGTGGGAGGCGACGAGGAGCGCCCCGGTCCGGCGGCGGACGTGCTCCTCGGTCCACTCGAGGGCGTCGAGATCGAGGTGGTTCGTCGGCTCGTCGAGCAGGAGGAGGTCCGGGTCGGCGACGAGGAGCCGGGCGAGCGCGGCGCGCGTCTGCTCGCCGCCCGAGAGCGAGCGCGGCGGTCGCCGCCAGTCCGCGCGGGCGAAGCCGAGCCCGGAGAGCGCCTCCTCGACCCGCTGGTCGAGGCTGTAGCCGCCGAGCGTCTCGAACCGGTGCTGGAGCTCCTCGTAGCGTGGCTCGGTCACCCGGTGCGCCCGCTCGAGCTCCGCCAGCTCGACCTCGAGCTCCTCGAGCCCGCCGGCGCCGCTCCGGACGGCCGTCCGGAGGTCCGGGGCGGCCATGAAGGCCGGGTCGAAGTGGGCCTCCTGCGAGAGGAGCCCGATCGTCAGGCCGCGCCGGCGCTGGACGACGCCGCGATCCGGCTCGTCCACGCCGGCCGCGAGGCGGAGGAGGGTCGTCTTGCCCGCCCCGTTCGGGCCGACGAGCCCGACCCGGTCGCCGGCGGCGATCGAGGCCTCGACCCGGTCGAGGATGACGAACGTGCCGATCTCGCGCACGACGCCCGAGAAGCGGAGGATCGACATCCCTCAGGCCCCCGCCGCAGCCCGGCGGACGCGGGCCGCCCGGACCGCGGTCAGTCGCGCCCGGGCCGCTTCGCGCTCGGCGCGCGGCAGCCGCTGGCACCACGGGCAGACGTGGCTCGCCCGGGCCGCGATCACCAGCCGGCGGATCGGTCGCCCGCAGCGCAGGCAGGGCCGGCCGGTCCGCTGGTAGACGGCGAGCTGGCCCTGCATCGTCCCGTCGCCCATCGGCCCGGTGTAGTCGCGGACGGAGCTGCCGCGCCGCTCGACCGCCTCGGCCAGGACCGTGCGGATCGCCTCGTGGAGCCGGCGCTCGTCGGGCGGGCGGAGCGAGTTCGCGGGACGGAGCGGGTGGAGCCGCGCCCGCCAGAGCGCCTCGTCGGCGTAGATGTTGCCGATCCCGGCGATGAACGACTGGTCGAGCAGGAGCGGCTTCAGTCGGCCGCGGCGACCCCGCAGCCGGGCCCGGAACGCCCGAAGGGTGAACGAGGGTTCGAGCGGCTCGGGTCCATGGCGCGCGAAGACCGGCCCTCCCCCGCCCGGTTCGACCAGCTCGCCGCTACGCGGGTCGCGCTCGTAGAGGCCGACCCGCCCGAACTTGCGGGTGTCGCCGAAGCGGATCTCCCGCCCGTCGTCGAGCCGGAAGGCGAGCCGGAGGTGGTCGTCGTCGGGGGCCGTCGCCGGCCCGACGGAGAGCCGGCCGGTCATCTTCAGGTGGATCGCCAGGGCCGCCCCGCCGGAGAGCTCGACCACGATCAGCTTGCCTCGCCGCCCGACCCGCTCGATCGTCCGTCCGGCGACCGCGGCGGCGAACCCGTGCGGGTCGTGGGTGCGCAGCGTCCGCGGCCAGGTGCAGCGGGCACCGGCGATCGTCGCTCCGAGGACCAGGCCGCGGAGGTCGCGGGCGACCGTCTCGACTTCGGGCAGTTCGGGCATCGAGCAGCGGTCAGGAGCGCGTGGCGGCCCGGGCCCGCTCGCCCTGGGGCGCCTCCTCGAGCTCGGCGTCGGCGGCCGCGAGCGTGGCGTCCTCGCGGGTGAGCGGGGTCATCGACTCCCAGTCGTCGCCGACCTTGATGTCGACCGTGAGCGGGACATCGAGCGGCAGCGCCGTCTCCATCGTCGAGCGCACGACCGGGGCCAGCCGGTCGAGCTCGTCGCGCGGCACCTCGAGCAGGAGCTCGTCGTGGACCTGAAGCAGGAGACGGGCCTGGAAGCGCTCATCGCGCAGCCGGGCCGCGAGCCGGATCATCGCGATCTTGATGATGTCGGCCGCGGTCCCCTGGATCGGCATGTTGATCGCCATCCGCTCGCCCGCTGCGCGGAGGGTCGGGTTCCGGGCCTCCAGCTCGGGGATCGAGCGCTTCCGGCCGAGGAGCGTGGTCACGTACCCCTGGCTGCGCGCCAGCTCCTTGATGTGGAGCATGTAGTAGCTGATCCCCGAGTAGGTCGCGAAGTAGTTGTTGATGAACTCCTGCGCCTCCTGGCGGGAGATCCCGGCCCGCGAGGAGAGCCCGAAGTCGCTCATCCCGTAGGCGATCCCGAAGTTCACCATCTTGGCCATCGAGCGCTCGTCGGCGGTGACCTCCTCGGGCGCCTTGTGCAGGACGCGGGCGGCCGTCTCGCGGTGGATGTCGGCGCCGCGGGCAAACGCGTCCCGCAGGTGCTCGTCGCCCGAGACGTGGGCCAGGATGCGCAGCTCGATCTGCGAGTAGTCCGCGGCGAGGAGCGTCAGCTGCGGGCCACCGGCCACGAAGGCGCGCCGGATCCGCCGCCCGAGCGGGGTCCGGATCGGGATGTTCTGGAGGTTCGGGTCCGAGGACGAGAGCCGGCCGGTCGCCGCCACCGCCTGGTGGAAGGTCGTGTGCAGCCGACCGTCCGGCCCGATCAGGTTCGGGAGCGCCTCGACGTACGTGCTCCGGAGCTTCGTGTACATCCGCCATTCGAGCAGCCGCTCGACCATCGGGTGGGCGCCCCGGAGCTCCTCGAGCACCGAGGCGTCGGTCGAGTAGCCGGTCTTCGTCTTCTTCCCCCGGGGCAGGTTCAGCTCGGTGAACAGGACCTGCTCGAGCTGCTTCGGGCTGCCGAGGTTGAACTCGTGGCCGACCGAGGCGTAGATCTCCGCCTCGAGCCGGGCGATCTCCGCCCCGAACTCGCGGTCGAGGGCGGCGAGGGCCGGGAGGTCGATCGCCACCCCGGTCGCCTCCATCCGGGCCAGGACCGGGATGAGCGGCAGCTCGATCTCCTCGAACAGGCGCGTCAGCCCCTCCCGCTCGAGGGCGGCGGCGAGCGGCGCGCGGACGGCGAGCGCGCCAAGCGCCTCGAGGCCGGCCCGGGTGGCCGCGGACAGCTCGGCCGGGGGCGGCACGATCAGGTCGAGCTGCTCGGCGACGACGTCGGCGATCGTCTGGCTGCGCAGCGAGGCGTTCAGCAGGTAGGCCGCGATCTGGGTGTCGAAGGCGACCGGCAGCGGCTCGGCCTCCGGGAGCGCGGCGATCCCCGCCACGAGGAGCGGCTTGATCTCGTGGCCGACGAGGCGGACGCCGGTCCGGGCGAGGAGCTCGCGCAGGGCGGCAGCGGCGTCGGGTCCCGCGGCGACGATCGTCCGGCCGTCCGGGCCGGCGACGGCGAGGGCCAGGGCCGAGCCACGGAGCGGGCGCGGGTCGTCGAGGACCAGCGCGGCGCCGACGGCCGGGAGGCCGTCCAGCCACGGCTCGAGGGCCACCACCTCCGCGGTGCCGATCCGCTCGAGGCGCCCCGGGTCGGCGATCGCCGCGGCGAGGGCGGCGCGCAGGTCGCCCGGCGGCGGCGGGGTGACAGCGGCCGGGGTCGGGCCGGCGCCGACGACGGT
>CAYMBB010000216.1:0-4688 GCA_964388515.1 uncultured Anaerolineaceae bacterium | reverse complement strand
CGCTTCCTGGTCGTGACGACCGGGACCTCCACGATCCGCGACCTCGACTGGCTGCACCGGACGATCGACCCCGACGCCCGCGTCGCCGTCACCGACCTGACCTCGGCTGAGGCAGTGATCAGCATCATGGGGCCGCGCTCGCGCGAGCTCCTCGCCTCGCTCTCCGACGCCGACCTGTCGAACGCGGTGTTCCCGTTCGCGACCGCCCGCGAGATCGATCTCGGCCTTGCCTTCGTGCGGGCCGCGCGCGTCACGTACGTCGGCGAGCTCGGGTGGGAGCTCTACGTCCCGACCGAGTTCGCGACCCATGTCTACGACACGATCGTGGCCGCGGGCGAGGCGTTCGGTCTCCGTCACGCCGGTTATCACGCCCTCGACTCGCTCCGGATCGAGAAGGCCTACCGCCACTGGGGCCACGACATCACCGACGAGGACACGCCGCTCGAGGCTGGGCTCGGCTTTGCCGTCGCCTGGGACAAGGCCGGGGGGTTCGTGGGCCGGGAGGCGCTCCTGCGACGGCGGGAGGAAGGGGTCCGCCGCCGCCTGGTCGTGCTCACGCTCGACGATCCCGAGCCGCTCCTCTACCACAACGAGCCGGTCTGGCGCGACGGCCGGCTCGTGGGGCGGGTCACGTCCGCCGCCTTCGGGCACACGATCGGTCGCTCGATCGGGCTCGGGTATGTCACCCGGGAGGACGGCCCGGTGACCGAGGACTGGCTACGGGCGGGCAGGGTCGAGGTCGAGGTGGCCCTCGAGCGGCTCCCGGCGCGGGCGTCGCTGCGGGCGCCCTACGACCCGGGCAACGAGCGGATCCGGAGCTGACCGGCGGGTCTTCGCCCGCGTCAGGCTGCCCGGTTGCCCTCGATCCGGTTGGCCCTGCGCCGGACCAGCCGGGCCTCGATCGAACGGAGCAGGCCGGCAACCCCGCCCGGCCAGTAGATCATGACCGTGATCAGGAGCAGGCCGTACAGCACGAGGTGGAACCCTGGCAGGTTTGCAAACTGGGTCCGCAGGGCTTCGACCCCGATCGACAAGGGGAAGGCGACGATGGCCGGTCCCCAGAGGCTGCCTCGGCCGCCGATGTAGGCAACGGCGAGGACTTCGACCGTGTGCGTTGTCAGCATCATGTCCGGGGTAAGGATCCCGTAGTAGTGGGCGTAGAAGCCGCCCAGCCAGCCGGCAAAGGCGGAGGCAAGCGTGAAGTTGATCACGAGGTAGCGGGTCGGGTTGATTCCCGAGGCTCGCGCCGCCTGGACGTTCTGGCCGATCGCCCGGAAGGCGAGCCCGATGTGCGAGCGGATGACCAGGGTCAGCACCGCCAGCGTCACGAGGAGCATCGCCAGAATCACGTAGTAGTAGGGCAGGTTGTCCGAGGTCTCGAGCAGGAGAGGGACATTCAGGCCGAGCGAGCCGCGAGTGATGTCGGGCAGGTTGCGGACGAGCCCCATGACCGCGAGGCCAACGAACCAGGCCATGACGGCTGCATAGATCCCCCGCAGGCGTAGCGTCAGCATGCCCGTGAGCAGGCCCACGAACCCGGCCACCCCGGCCCCCACGAAGATGCCGATCCAGGGCGAGAGACCGAGCTCGACGGCGAGCAGGCCGGAGGTATATGCGCCCAGGCCGACGAAAGCGGCGAAACCAAAGTTGACGATGTTGATGTAGCCGGCGGTGAAGTCGAAGGCGGCGGCCATGGCGGCCATGAGCGCGGCCCCGATGAGCCAGCGCTGGTAGTCCTGGCTGTTGAAGGGCGGCACGAGCGGGAGGATCACCGCGAGGACGACGATCGCCCCCGCCATGAGCCGATGGCGACCTGCCAGCAGGCCGGCGCCCATCCGCGGATTCGTAGTCACGACGGGCTCGGTGGTCACTACTGCTCCCAGATGCCTTTCACTGCGCTGCCGAACAGGCCCGACGGCTTGAACAGCAGGATCAGGATGATGAACGCGGTGGGCAGGACGTCGACCCAGCCGACGCCGACGTAGTAGACCGTCAGGGTCTGGAGCAGGGCGACGATGAAGGCGCCGGCGATCGCTCCCTGGACGTTCCCCAGCCCGGCCAGGATGACCACGTACCAGGCCAGGTAGAGCGGCTGGACGCCCGCGTCCGGGAAGGACGGGAACATGAATAGCAACGACGCGCCCGCGAGCGCGGCCAGGGCCGAGCTCAGGCCGAGCGTGAGCATGAAGACCCGGTTCAGGTCGATCCCGGCCATCTGAGCCCCGGCCTCGTCCTGAGCGACGGCGCGGATCGCCCGGCCGGTCCGGGTTCGCTGGAGGAAGAGCGAGAAGAGAACGATCGTGCTGATCGCGATCACGAACACCATCGCCCGGTCGACCGAGATCGAGACCCCGAGCAACTGGATCGGCCGCACGTCCCAGTAGCGGGTGATGCCGCGGAAGTCGTTGCCGATCAGGAGCCGGTCGAGGTTCACGATCAGGACCGACACGCCGGCCGTGAGCAGGAACGTGTTCATGACCCACTGGTCCCGGCTGCGTCGGCGGAGCGGGCGAAAGAGCAGGACCTCGAGCCCGGCCCCGACCGCCCCGCCGACGAGAGCCGCCGCGATCATGCCCGGAAACGGCCCGATCACCTTGAGCAGGGTCGCCTCCGGGTTCTCCAGGATCGCCTCCTGGATCGGCGTGAAGACCGTGAAGCCGACCAGCGAGCCGATCAGGAACAGCTCGCCGTGGGCGAAGTTGGGGATGTTCATCACCCCGAACACCAGGGCCAGCCCGGCGGCCATCAGGGCCCACATTCCGCCTGTCACGAGCGTGTCGATCAGGATGGAGGGCTGGAAGACCGCCGCCGCCGCCGTGATCGCCACCGCCGTGCCGAGAACGACCCAGGTGAACGTCAGGTAGCGCCTCGCCAGGGGAACGGTTCGCAGGTTCGTCGCTGGTGTCATCGCTTCCCTCAGATGCCCAGGTAGGCTTCCTGGACGTGGCTGTCGCCGAGTAGCTGCTCGCCCGTTCCCTCGAGCACGATCCGGCCCTGCTCGAGCACGTAGGCGCGGTCGACGAGGCGGAGCGTCGTGTTCACGTTCTGCTCGACGAGCAGGATCGTCATCCCTCGCTTGCTAAGCTGCTTGAGCGCCTCGAACGCGGCCAGCGTCGGAATGGGGGCCAGTCCGAGCGACGGCTCGTCGACCAGGAGCAGCGAGGGCGAGGGCATCAACCCGCGGCCGATCGCGAGCATCTTGCGCTCCCCGCCGCTCAAGGTGCCCGCAAGCTGGTCGCGCCGCTCACTGAGGCGGGGGAAGAGCTCGAAGACGAGATCCATGTTCGCCCTGATCCGGGCCTTGTCCCGGACCGCGTAGGCGCCCACGAGCAGGTTCTCGAGGACCGACATCGCCGGGAACAGGTTCAGGCTCTCGGAGACGTAGCCGATCCCCATCCGGCTGATCTGATGGGGGGCCAACCCGCCAATCGAGCGCCCCCTGAAGCTGACCGTGCCCCGGATCGGCTGGACGAGCCCGGCGATCGTGCGCAGGGTCGTTGTCTTGCCGGCGCCATTCGGCCCCAGGAGGGCGACGAATTCGCCCTCGTCGACGTGCAGCGTCACGTCCCACAGGACCTGCAGGAGCTGGTAGCCCGATTCGACGTTCGTGAGTTCGAGCACACGTCCCTCCGTGATCGGATGGCGACCCGCTAGAGGATGAAGTTGGTCCCCAGGTAGGCCTCGCGCACGCGCTCGTCCTGGGCGACGGTGGCCGCGTCACCGTGCGCGATCAGCTCGCCGTACTGGAGCACTGACAGACGGTCGCACAGGTCAAGAATCAGGCGCATGACGTGCTCGACCATCACGATCGTTACACCGTCGGCGCGGATCCGCCGCAGGAGATCGGCGATGCTGGTCAGCTCGACCGGCGTCAAGCCGGCCGCCAGCTCGTCGAGGAACAGGAGTTTGGGGTTGCTGGCCAGGGCGCGGGCGAGGTCGAGGCGCTTGAGCTGGACGACGTTCAGGTTGCTCGCCAGCGTATCGACCGGCCTCGGGAACTCGACGTACTCGATCATCCGCAGCGCCCGGTCGGCGGCCTCGTCGCGGCGGATCGCCGGATCACCGAACACGGCCGCGACCATCACGTTCTCGAACGCGGTCATGGCCGGGAACGGCCGGGGGATCTGGAACGTCCGCCCGAGGCCCAGCCGGCACATCCGGTCGGCTGGCAGGCCGGTCGTGTCCCGGCCGGCGAAGTGGACCGTGCCGCCGTTCGGGCGCAGGTCGCCCGCCAGGCAGTTGAGCAGCGTCGTCTTGCCCGCTCCGTTCGGTCCGATCAGGCCGAAGATCTCGCCGGCCTCGACCGAGAACGAGACGTTGTGTACGGCGGTCAGCCCGCCGAACCGCTTGGTGACTCCGGAGAGCTCGAGGAGTGCCATGCACCTTCCCGTCCGATGAGCCAGGGGGACCGGCACCGGCCGGTCCCCCTGGCGCCTGCTCGTGCCGCTACGGCTTGGCCTGGATGTCGCCGGTCTTCCAGTCGGCCGGCCAGACCACGGTCCCCTTGCCGCCGTGGTACTGGAGGACGGGGAAGATGTAGTTGCCCTTGCCGACCACCGGATCGGGGATCGTGTCCGGCGAATAGGCGTAGTTGGACATGATGATCCCGTCGGTGTAGGTCAGCTGGCCCGTCCAGAGCTTGTCCTGGGCGGTCTTGTAAAGCGACTCGCTCGTGATCGAGCCCGAGT
>CAYMBB010000215.1:0-4706 GCA_964388515.1 uncultured Anaerolineaceae bacterium | reverse complement strand
GTCCTCGGCCGAGACCTTGTCGCCCAGGTCCTTGAGCGTGCGCTCGGCCTGGAACGTGAGCGCCTCGGCCTGGTTGCGCGTCTCGACCTCCTCACGCCGGCGGCGGTCCTCCTCGGCGTGCTCCTTCGCCTCGCGGACCATCTTGTCGACGTCGTCCTTGGAGAGCATCGAGCTGGCCGTGATCCGGACCTGCTGCTCCTTGCCCGTCGCCCGGTCCCTGGCCTTGACGTCGAGGATGCCGTTGGCGTCGATGTCGAACGTCACCTCGATCTGGGGGATGCCGCGCGGGGCGGGCGGGATCCCGTCCAGGATGAACCGGCCGAGCGTCTTGTTATCGGCCGCGAACTCGCGCTCGCCCTGGAGGACGTGGATCTCGACCTGGGTCTGGTTGTCCGAGGCGGTCGAGAAGATCTGCGACTTCGAGGTCGGGATCGTCGTGTTCCGCTCGATCAGCCTGGTCATCACCCCGCCGAGCGTCTCGATCCCGAGTGAGAGCGGCGTCACATCCAGCAGGAGGACGTCCTTGACCTCGCCGCTCAGCACGCCGGCCTGGATCGCCGCCCCGATCGCCACCACCTCGTCGGGATTGACGCCCTTGTGCGGCTCCTTGCCCTCGAACATCTCCTTGACGGCCTCGACCACCGCCGGCATCCGCGTCTGGCCCCCGACGAGGATCACCTCGTCGATGTCGCGCGGGCTCAGCCCCGCGTCCTTGAGCGCCTGGCGGACGGGGCCCTTCGTCTTCTCGATCAGGTCGGCGACGAGGTCCTCGAGCTTGGCCCGGGTGAGGGTGATCACCAGGTGCTTGGGGCCGCTCTGGTCGGCGGTGATGTAGGGCAGGTTGATCTCGGTCTGGGCGGTCGAGCTGAGCTCGATCTTCGCCTTCTCGGCGGCCTCCTTCAGGCGCTGCATCGCCTGGGGATCCTTCGAGAGGTCGATCCCCTGGTCCTTCCTGAACTCCGTGAGCAGCCAGTCGATCACCCGCTGGTCGAAGTCGTCGCCGCCGAGGTGGGTGTCGCCGTTCGTCGACTTCACCTCGAAGACGCCGTCACCGAGCTCCAGGATCGAGATGTCGAACGTGCCGCCGCCAAGGTCGTAGACGGCGATCTTCTCGTCCTTCTTGCGGTCGAGGCCGTAGGCCAGGGACGAGGCGGTTGGCTCGTTGATGATCCGCTTCACCTCGAGCCCGGCAATCCGGCCGGCATCCTTGGTCGCCTGGCGCTGGGTGTCGTCGAAGTAGGCGGGGACGGTGATCACCGCCTCGGTGATCTTCTCGCCCAGGTAGGCCTCGGCATCGGTCTTGAGCTTCTGGAGGACCATCGCGCTGATCTCGGGCGGCGTGTACGTCCGTCCGTCGGCCAGCCTGACGAGGACCCCGTCACTCTTGGGGTCCTTCTCGACCGTGTACGGAACGAGGCTCTTCGAGCGCTGGACCTCCGGGTCGTCCCAGCGGCGGCCCATGAAGCGCTTGATCGAGTAGACCGTGTTGGCCGGGTTGGTGACCGACTGGCGCTTCGCCAGCTGGCCGACGAGCCGCTCCCCGGTCTTCGTGAAGGCGACGACCGAAGGGACCGTCCGCCCGCCCTCGGCCGAGGGGATGACGGTCGGTTCGCCGCCTTCCATGACGGCCACGACGGAGTTCGTGGTCCCGAGATCGATGCCGATGATCTTGCCCATGGGTCGTCGCGCTCCTAGTGGTTCGAGGTGGGGTGGTCGGTGGTCGGGTGGTCGGGCGTCGGGGCGCCGGCCGAGCCGGGAGCGGCGGAGGCGTCCTGGCCGCCCTGGGCGTGCGCTGCGCCGTCTCCGCTCGGTGCGCCTTCGGCGGCCGGTGCGGCGACGACGACGAGCGCCGGCCGGATCACCCGGTCACGGAGCCGGTAGCCGCGCCGGACCTCCTCGACGATCGCGCCCTCCGGGTGCGCCGTCCCGGGCACGTTGGCGATCGCGTCGTGCTCGCGGGGGTCGAACCGCCGGCCCGCCGAGGCGTCGATCGCGGCCACGCCCTCGCTCTCGAGCAGGGCCCGCAGCTTGCGGTCGATGGCGACGATCCCCTCGGCCCACGGGTCGCTCGCGAGCGCCGCCGGGCGGGTCTCGATCGCCCGATCGAAGTCGTCGGCCAGGGCGAGGACCTTGCGGATCAGGCCCTCGCCGGCGAGGCCGAGCTCACGCTCGCGCTCCTCGGCCACCCGTCGCCTGAAGTTCTGGAACTCGGCCCGCTCGCGCTGGAGGCCGGCGAGGTACTCGTCGGCCTGCCGGCGGGCGGCCTCCAGCTCGCCCTTCAGGCGCTCGATCTCGGCCAGCAGGGTCGTCGGCCGGACGTCGATCTCGTCGGCCCGCTCTTGGGCGCGGGTGCGGTGGCTCTGGCGGTGGGTCATCTGCTCGGTCTCGCTCATGGCTGGCTGGTGCGGCCGTGGCCGCGGGGGTGATCCGGGTTCGCCCTGGTCAGGCGTACAGGTGGTCGACGAGCTCGTTCATCAGCCCCGACACGAAGCGGACCGTGCCGATCGCGTGCGGGTAGGACATCCGGGTCGGGCCGAGGACGCCGACGATCCCGACCGCGCGCCCGGGTCGCCCATAGGGCGCCAGGACGAGCGAGCACTCGCGCATCTCGGGCGGGGTGTTCTCGCGCCCGATGAAGACCTGGATCCGACCGGCGCGGGCGACTCGGTTGAGCAGATCGCCCAGGTAGACCCGGTTCTCGAGGGCCGCGAACACCCGCCGGAGCTTCTCGCTCTCGGCGAACTCGGGCGCCTCCATCACGTTGAGCAGCCCGTCGCTGAAGAGCTCCTCGATCTTCGTGGCGTCGAACTCGCGCATCGTGGCCACGATCCGCTCGGCGACCCGGCGGGCGAGCACGTCGACCGCGTCCGGTCCGGCGAACCGGCCGAGGCGCGCCTCGATCTCGGCCGCCGTCGCGCCCTCGAGCTGGACGTTCAGGCGTTGGGCGACCTCGCCCAGGGTCTCGCCGTCGACCGGCTCGGGGACGGCGAGCAGGGACTGCTTCAGGGTCCCCTCGCGCAGGACGAGGATGATGCTCAGCAGGCGATCCTGGATCGCGACGAGGTCGATCCGGCGAACGCGGGCCGCCCGCGGCTTGGCCGGCGTCGCCAGGCCGGCCTCGCGGGTTACCGAGGCGAGGGTCGTGGCGGCCAGGCGGAACCAGTGCTCGCTGGCGTACTCGACCTGGCCGAACTGGTGGCGGATCATCAGCTGCTCGACCGGGGGCAAGGGGGCCGCCTCCATGATCGACTCGACGTAGTAGCGGTAGCCGGCGTCGGTCGGCACGCGCCCGGCCGAGGTGTGGGGCTGGGCGAGGAAACCGGCCGCCTCGAGCTCGGCGAAGATGTTGCGCACGGTGGCGCTCGACACCGTCAGCCCGTAGCGCTCGACCAGTGCGCGGGAGCCAACCGGTGTCGCGGTCGAGACGTATTCGTCGATGACGGCCCGCAGGATCGCCTGTGCTCGCGCATCCAGGGGGCCGGTCGTGCGCCGGATCCGTCGCGCCATCGCCGTTCTCCTTCCGTTAGCACTCTCACTGTTCGAGTGCTAACGATGCTGTGGGCATCGTAGCAGCCGGCCGTCGCGAGTGTCAACGGCTCCCCGGGCTCCGGTGGGCGGCCTCCGACCCGTCCCCGCGACGCACGGCCGCCGCGACCCGCGCTCGCGACCTGCGGCCACGGCGTGCGCTCGCGACGTGCGCCAGCGACGTGCCTGCGCCCGCGACGTGTGCCAGCGACATCCGGCCGGGGCTCGGCTACAGGAGGCGGCTGAACAGCTCGTTGGAGAGCAGCCGGCCGAGGGTCGTCAGGCGGATCCGGGCAGCGGCCGCGACCTCGTCGGCCGGCGTGACCGGCTCGACGAGCCCTCCGGCCAGCGCCCAGTCGAACGCGGCAGAGCCCGAGGGCGCGCCGAGGAGCGCCTCGCGCCCGACGCCCCGGTCGGTCCGCAGGCCCAGAATCAGCTCCTCGGCCGCGGCCGTGGCCGGATCGAGCCGCTCCTGGCCGCCGGGTGGCAGGGCCGGCGCGCCACCACCGGCGGGCAGCAACGCCCGGAGGTAGCCCTCGAGCCGGGCCGCATTCCAGCGCCGGACGACGCCGTCGAAGGCGTGGGCGCCCGGCCCGACCGCCTCGTACGGCCGGCGCTCCCAGTAGGCGAGGTTGTGGCGGGACTCGTGGCCGGGCCGGGCCCAGTTCGAGATCTCGTAGCCGTGCCAGCCCTCCTCGGCCAGGCGGCTGGCGGCGTAGTGGTACTGGGCCGCCGCCCGGTCCTCGTCCTGCCCGGGCCGGGCGCGCTCGCGCCAGGCGCGCGCCCCGCTCGTCACCGGCAGACGGTCGCCGGCCGGTCCGGTCAGGCCTTCGGCATCGGGGTCGTCGAGGGTGAGCGCGTAGAGCGAGAGGTGATCGGGCCGGAGCGCCAGGGCCGCCTCGAGCGTCTCGATCCAGTCGGCCAGCGACTGTCCGGGCAGATCGTAGAGCAGGTCGAGGTTGATCGATCCGATCCCCGCCGCCCGCGCCGCGGCGACCGCCTCGGCGACGTCGACCGGCCGGTGGCGCCGCCCGAGCGCCCGGAGCTCGCCCAGGCGCAGGCTCTGGGCACCGAACGAGAGCCGGGTCACCCCGGCCTCCCGGAGCGCCCGGGGGTCGCCGCGCTCGTCCGGCCCGGGGTTCGCCTCGAGCGTCACCTCGGCGCCGGGAGCAAGCCCGAAG